>NC_018416.1:0-166163 GCF_000287275.1 Candidatus Carsonella ruddii HC isolate Thao2000 | reverse complement strand
ATGTTTTTATTAAAAAAATATAACTTTGAAATAAATAAAAATATTTTAGAAATAAAAAAAAATTATTTAATTTTTATTAAAAAAATAAAAAATAAAATTTTTTTTAAAAAAAAAAAAAAAAAAAATAAAAATTTAATTTTATCATATTTTTGTTCATTTTGTTTTCATAAAAAATTTAATTATTTATTATTTTTGAATTTTAATTTTTTTAATAAAGATTTTGTTTTTTATAAAAAATATTTTTTTAATATTTTATATGAAAAAGATACTTTTATTATTAATTGTTATAAAAATATATTTTTTTTAAAATACTTTATTCAAATAATTAATTATAAATTACATTTTAAAAAATTTTTTTTATTTAATAAATTTTATTCTATTTTTTTTAAAAAAAATTTAATTTTTAATTATAATAAAAGTAATGTTTTTTTTAAAAAAATAAAAAAAGTTAATTTTGTTTTTTTTTATTTAAATTTGAAAAAATACAAAAAAAAATTATACTTTTTTTTTAAAATAAATATAAAAATTATTATTTTTGTTTTTAATAATTTTTTTTTTATTAAAAAAATAAGAAAAAATATTTATGTTAAAACTAAAATTTTTTATAAAATAGGAGAAGATTTTTCTTCTTATATAAAATTTATATATTTAAAAAAAAAATTTATTAATAATAAAATAAAAATTAATTATTGTTTAAAGAATAAAATAATTAAAATTAATACAATTAATAAAAGCGTTTTTAATGAAAAATATTTAAAAATATTTCATTTATTAGAAATCACATTGTAAAACTGTTTTTTTTTTTTTTTATATTTTTAATATAATTATATAAATAAATGTTTTTACAATAATAAAATATGTCAACAGGAACAGTAAAATGGTTTAATGATACAAAAGGATTTGGATTTATATCACCAGATGATGGTGGAGATGATTTATTTGTTCATTTTTCAGAAATTAAATTAGAAGGTTTTAAATCTTTACAAGATGGGCAAAGAGTAAATTTTGAAGTTACTCAAGGTAAAAAAGGCTTACAAGCTTCTAATGTAAAAATTATATAATTTTTGCCTATAGTGTTCTATAGGTTAATTAATTATATAATTTTATTTAATAATATATTATTATAAAATAATATTTTATTAAAATTTATATTTTTTTTTAATAAAATAAAATTAATATTTTTTTTAATTAAATAATAATTTAAAATAAAATAATAAGAAAAAAAAATTACTTTAGAAGTTTCTAAATTATTAAAATTTTTTTTATAAAATCTTTTATTTTTTTTTTTTGAAATTTTAAAATTTTTTAAAAATATAATATTATTAAATTTAATTTTATAAAAATAATTTATTATTTTTTTAAAAAATTTAAAATAATTATTTAAATAATTTTTTTTATTTTTAAAATTAAAAAAATTTTTAATTATATATAATTTAATATAATATTTTAAAAAAAAAATATACAATATATATAAAAAATTTTTTTTATTATTAAGGAAAAAATATTTTTTATATTTAATGTTAAATAATTTTAAATTATTATTTTTTTTAATTTTTATTTTCAAATTTATAATTTTTAATTTAAAATAAATATTAAAAAAAATATTTTTTTTAAAAATTTTTCTTTTAATAAAATTTTTTAACATATTAAATTAATAATTTTTTCTGAAATTTTTTTCAAAATATTTATAATTTTTATTCTATTATAATTATTGTTAAAATAAAATTCATCTAATAAATTGAATATATTTGTAATTTTTACATATAAATAATAAGAAATTAAAAAATTTTTTTTTTTTAAATTTAAATAACACAAAAAAAATAAAAAAATCATTTTTTTAAAATTTATTTTTAAAAATAAATTATTAATAGCATTAAATTTTTCATAAATAAAATTTATTATTTTATTTTTTTTTATTCTTTCTAAACCATAAGTAATTTCTAAAATTGGATTATACAATTTTTTATTTCCAAAATAATTAAATAATGTTATTTGACTAATTTCTATATTTAAAAATAAACATTCATATCCAATTCCTTTTGCTCCTAAAAGAGGTGATTTCCAGTTATCTTTTTTAAAAATAATTTTATTTAAATAAAAAATTGATTCTTTATATAAATTTAAAAAATTAATTGATATTGGATTACAAATAACTTGTATTTGTTTATGTATTGAAAGTTTATTTTTTTTTTTTATATAAGAATCAAATTGTCTATAACAATCTTGAATAAAAAATAAGTAAAAATAATTATTTTTTAATAAAAATTTAACATTTAATAAATTATATGTTGCTGCACCTGAAAAATTATTTTTACAATATATTTTTAAATAAAATTTATTTTTCCAATAAAAAAAAATTTTATTAATTATATTCATATTTTACCAAAAAAACAAAAATTAACTTTTCCATATATTGATATAAATTTTTTAATAAAAATAGTATAACATTCTCCTCCGATAGAATTTATTTTATAATTATTTTTTAATAATTTTTTTTTTATACAAAAAGAAGAACTAATTATTCCTGATCCACATGAATATGTTTCACCTACACCTCTTTCAAAAATTCTAATAAAAAAATTATTTTTGTTTAATAATTTTAAAAATTCAATATTATAACAATCACCGAAATATTTTTTTATTTTTATATAAATTTTTTTTAAATAAATAGAATTAATGTTTTTTATAAATAATATAATATGTAAATTTATTAAATTAACAAAATAAACTTTTAAAAAAAAATTTTTTATTTTAATAAATAAAAATTTAATTTTTGAAATTTTATAAATCGTGTAAATATTTTTACTTTTAAAAGAATAAATATAATTTTTTTTTAATTTAAAATTTAAAAAAAAATTTTTTTTTTTAATTAAAAAAAACCAAGACAAACATCTTATACCGTTTCCACAATTTAATGCTTCTGAAAAATTATTATTAAAAATTTTTATATTTATTATATAATTAATAAAATTTATATTTTTTATAATTAAAATTTGATCACAGTTTAAATTTACTTTATTTAATATTTTTTTAAAAAAAATTATTTGTTTATTTTTAAAAAAAACTAAAAAATTATTACCACAAGCATGAATTTTAAAAAAATTATTCATAATTATTTATTAAATTTTTAAATTTTTCTTTTTTAAAAATTATTTTTATTTTATTATTACAAATAATTACTTCAAAAATTTTTTTTTTTGAATTATAATTGTTACTCATTGTTTTACAATAACTTCCCATTGAATAAAATATTAATAAAGAATTATTTTTTACTTTTATTTTTTTACTTAAAAATTTATCACTTGATTCACATATTGGACCAAAAAAAAATGATGTATTTTTACCTAAATTTAAAGATTCAATTTTATGAAATGAATTATACAAAGAAGGTCTTAAAACATCATTCATTCCTAATTTGTTAATACAAAAAAAAATTTTTTTATAAAATTTTATATAATTTGATTTAGAAATAATAACACATGAATTACAAAAAATATATCTTCCAATTTCAATAATAATTTTAGTTTTTAAATTATATTTTTTAATTAATAAATATATTTGATTATAATATTTATAAAAATTAATAATATTTTTATTAAAATAATAATTAACGCCTAACCCACCACCTATATCTAAATATTTATATTTTTTATTTATATATAAAATATTAATTAATTTCAATAATTTTTTTAAAGGGTTTATTTTTGTTAATTGTGATCCAATATGAAAATCATATCCTAAAATATTAAATTTTAATATTTTATTTAAATAAAATAAATTTTTTAAATGAAATAAATTAATACCAAATTTATTTAAATTGGTTCCAGTAGTTATTTTTTTATGAGTTTTTGCATCAATATTAGGATTAATTCTAATCATTATATTAATATTTTTTTTATATTTTTTTTTTAAATAATATAATTTTAAAATTTCTTGAATTGATTCTATATTAATACTAAATATTTTTAAATTTAAAGAAATTAAAATTTCTGATAAATTTTTACCACTACCAGAAAAAACAATAAATGGTTTTTTTTTTGAAATTAAAATTATTTTTTTTAATTCTTCAATTGATACAATATCAAATTTAAAAAAAAAATTATTTATTAATTTTAATAAAAAAATATTATCATTAGATTTTACAGAATAAAAAAAAAAAAATTTTAATTTTTTTATAAAAAAAAAGTTAAAAATTATTTTTTTATAATTATAAATATATAAAGGTAAATCAATTTTTTCTAAAAAAAAATTTAATTTTACTTTATCAAAAAAAATATTTTTTTTATATTCAATCATTAAATTTTAAAATTATATTATTTAAAAAAAATTTTGCTCTTTGTATAGCTTTTATTACTTGTTTTGGGTTAGTAAACCCATAAAAATTATTTTTATTTATAGAACCTTCTATTGAAATATAATAAAAAATATCATTTTGAAATAAATAATTTATTGATTTTAATTCTTTTAATGAAATATTAAAAAAATTTATTTTATTTTTTTTACAATAAATTTCGCAATTTTTAAAAATTAAATAAGAATTTTCAAAATTTAAACCTTTTTTAATTAAATAACTTATTATATCATTTTTAACACAATAATTTTCTAACATATATATATAAATATATCTTTTATTAAATTTTAAAATGGGTAAAATAATTCTAAAATAATTTAAAATACTTTTAATTGTATAAATATTATCAAACAAACTTTCTTTATCTTCTTGATAATTGTTATAAGAAATAGATTGAGATTGTAATATTGTTAATATATTTATAGAATTTCCATAAATTCTACCTATTTTTGATTTTATTAATTCTAAAATATTTATTTTATTATATATTATATTATTGTAAAAAATAGATAATTCTGATAAAATTATAAATTTATTTTTTTCGTTATTAAAAAATATTAAATCTTCGCAAATTTTTGATAAATGTATTATTAAATTATTACAAAAAAAAAAAAAAAAAATTATATAATCCTTATTATTTACTGAATCAATATAATTTTCTGTTAAATATTTAAAATTTAATATTTTTTTAAATATATGTTTATTTATATTATAACTATAATTAGTTAAAAAATTTATATCTATAAATAAATTATTGCAATTTTTTTTACAATTTAATAAATTATCATGATCTCTTTTAAACATTTCATTCCATGATAACAAATAATGACCTATTGTGATTGGAATATTTTTATTTATATAAATTAATCCTAATAAAGGTATATCGAAAAATTTTTCTGATAAAAAAATTATACATTTTCTAATAAAGATTAATAGAATATTAATTTTATTTATTTCTTCTTTTAACATTATTTTTATAACAATATTTTGAAAATTTTTATTTTTTTTAAAATAAATTTTATTTCCTAAATCA
Source organism: Candidatus Carsonella ruddii HC isolate Thao2000 (assembly GCF_000287275.1). Classification (NCBI taxonomy): domain Bacteria; kingdom Pseudomonadati; phylum Pseudomonadota; class Gammaproteobacteria; order Oceanospirillales; family Halomonadaceae; genus Candidatus Carsonella; species Candidatus Carsonella ruddii. The sequence goes on along the minus strand of NC_018416.1, from coordinate 160,779 downwards.
CCATTAAACTTTATTATTTCATTTTCTATAAATAAATGTATATTTTCAATATTTAAATTAAATTTTTTTTTTATTAAATACAAAGAATTTAATAATTGTTTTTTTTCTAAATTATTTATATAATTTATTAAATATAAACTTTTAATATATGAAGTAATTACTTTTATTTCATAATTAAATAAAAAAATATTAGTATTAAATAAATTTAAATGTACTTTTATATTAAAATTAATTTTTGAAAAAAAATTTTTCATTTTATTATTATATTATAATAATCTAAAATTAAAATTCCAAATAAATGATCTATTTCATGTTGAATACATCTTGAAATTAAATTATTAAAAATTTTTTTTTTAACAATATTATATAAATTTATATATTTTAATAATATTTTTTCTGGTCTAATCATGCTTGAATAAAAATTAGGAATTGATAAACATCCTTCATTACTAATAGTACATAATTTACTTTTTTTTAAAATTAATGGATTTATTATAATTATAGGTTTATTTTTTTTTATACTTAAAATAATAATCATATTGTTAATATTTAATTGTCTTGAAGATATACCTATTCCATTTTTTTTATACATAATAATTATCATTTGTTTAATAAAATATAATTTTTTTATTTTATTATAATTTAATTTTTTTTTACAATTAATTCTTAATCTTTTATCATTAATTTTAATAATTTTAAACATATTTTTTTATAAAAAAATGTAATAATTTATAAAAAAAATTTTTTTTATATTTTAGAATTTTATTTTTATATAAAATTAAATTTATTATTTTATAATAAGCTGCTGTTCCGCAAGAAATAATTTTTTTTGAATTATTTATTTTATTAAAATTAATATTTAATTTAAAAATTTTTTTTTTAAATTTTAAAAAATATAAAAAAAAAAATTTATTTATTCCAGGTAATATATTTTTATTATTAGGAGATAATATTAATTTTTTTTTATAAATTATAAAATTAGAAGTACCAATTTCTTCAAAAAAAAAATTATTTACATGTATATAATCATCAAAATTATATTTTTTAATATAATAATTATTAATTATATTAATAATATAGTTACTTCCTATTTTATAATTTCCGTAATTATCTATTATTCTTTTAGAAAAAACAGATTTTATATTTAAAAAAATATTTTTAGTAAATAAAGGAGTACAAAATATTGTTAAAAAAAATTTTTCTGAAGTTTTTACACCAATATTTTTACTAATTCCTAAAATAAGAGGTCTTAAATATAAGTAACCTATTTTAATATTAGGAATATATTTAAAATTTAATATAGATAAAATTTTTATTATATTTATAAAATAAAATAAATTTATAATAGGAGACATTATTAATTTACAACTTTTTTGAAATCTGTTTGAATTTATATTAATTTTTTTTATTTTTATTTTTTTTTTTTTTAAACAAACTTTTATTCCTTCAAAACATTGTTGAGAATAATTAATACATGTTGCTCCTTCATTTATATTTATATTATTATTTTTTATAAAAAAACCTAAACACCATTTTTTTTTCCAAATTTTAATAAATCTATATTTTAATTTTTTATATTCAAATTTTTTCATTTATAAAAAAATTTTTTTAAATAATTTTTATAACTTTTTGTTTTTTTTATAATTTTTTTTTTATTTTTTCTTAAAATTAATATTTTTATAATATAATTATAAATATTTATTATAAAAAATTTATTTTTTATATAATTATTTTCTAAAATTAAAATTTTTTTATAAAAAAAATTTTCTGTTTTTTCTAAAAATAAATTTGATAAATCATTATTATAACTAAAAAATGAAAAATTATTAAAATCGATTAAACTTGTAATAAAATTACCATTAATTAAAATATTATCTTTAAATATATCATTATGAGAAAATATTTTTGAATTATGTTTATTAATTATAAAAAATTTAATAAAATTTTTATTTTTAAATAAAAATAATTTCAAAATATTTTTTATTTTGTTTTTTATTTTTAATTTTGAAATTATAAAAGATAATTTTAAACAAATATTAAATTTTGTAAAAAAAAACATAACACCATTTATTTTTTTATATAATAAAACATTTTTATGATTAAAAATTATCTTAGTTATATAATTAAAATTATTTTGTATAATTTTTATATTATTTAAAAAAAAATTATTAATAATAGAAAAAAAAAAGGTATTTTTTTTTTGAAATAAAAAAAAATTTTTACTATTAGTTCCAAATAAAATTTTTTTTATTTTATTAATAAAAAAATGTTTTTTAAAAATCATATAAAAATAATAAATAAAATACATTTTTTAGGATTAAATAGAATTTTAGAAAATAAACTATTACTAAACACTATTTATTTAGTTTTAATAATTTTAGTATTTATATTAATAATATTTAATTATATATATAAAAATAAAAAAAATACAATTTTTTTAGTTGATTCATTAATAATAGAAAATATAGTTTGGATTTTTCCAACTATAATAATATTATTATTAAGCATTTATACTATTAAAAGTTGTTTTTTTTTAAACCCTTTTAAAAATATCTATTTAAATATAAAACCTTTAATAGTTGAATGTATTTCTTTAAATTGGAAATGGTGTTTTATTTTTCCAAAACAAAAAATTTTAACAATTAATGAAATTTGTTTACCAATTTGTGTTCCAATAAAAATATATTTATTATCTAATAATGTAATGAATTCTTTATGTATTCCAAAAATTGGTTATCAAATGTATTGTATGAATAATTGTATTAATTATTTTTATTTTATAATATTAAAACATGGTTTAGCACATGGTTTAAATACAAATTATAATGGTATAGGTTATAATTATATGAGATTTAATTTATTTTTTGTTATTAAAAAAACATTTTTTGAATGGGTTAAAAATATTAACAAGTCTTTATTTATAAATATTTTATTTTTTAATAAAATTATAAAAGAAGGTTATTTAAATTTTTCTAAATTTTTTAATATAAGAAACAATAAAATTTTTTTTTCAATAATAAAAAAAAAATGATTTTAGGAAGATTAAATTTTAATGTAATTCCAATTAAAGAAAGTATAATTGTTGGTTTAATCATTATTATTATAATAATAATAGGAATTTTTTTTCCTTTTTTAATTTCTTTTAAAAAAAAAATTAAAAAATATTTTATTTCGTATGATCATAAAAAAATAGGTAAATTATATTTGATTATTTCTTTTATAATGTTAATAAGAGGATTTACAGATGCTGTAATGATGAGATTACAACAAATTTTAAGTTATAATCATAATGGATATTTATCTTTAAATCATTATAGTCAAATTTTTACAGCTCATGGTGTGATCATGATTTTTTTTGTTGCAATGCCATTTATGATAGGAATAATGAACATTATTATTCCTCTTCAAATAGGTTCAATAGATGTAGCATTTCCATCCTTAAATTTATTAAGTTTTTGGTTAACTTTTTTTTCTATAATATTAATTAATATTTCTTTATTATTTGGAGAATTCTCGAAAATAGGATGGTTATCATACCCACCATTATCAGAAATTACATTTAGTCCATGGGTTGGAGTTGATTATTGGATTTGGAGTTTACAAATATCAGGTATTTCAACATTATTAACATCAATAAATTTTATTACAACTATAATTAAATGTAGAAAAAAAAATATTACTTTTTTTAAATTACCAATATTTATATGGACTTGTTTTTGTTCTAATATATTAATTTTAATTTCATTTCCAATATTAAATATATTAATTACATTATTATTTTTAGATAGAAATTTTAATTTTCATTTTTTTTCAGCATTTTATGGTGGACAACAAATATTATATTTAAATTTAATTTGGGCTTGGGGGCATCCTGAAGTATATATATTAATTCTTCCTTCATTTGGAATTTTTACAGAAATATTATCAAATATTTGTAAAAAAACTATATTTTCTTATAATTCTTTAATATATGCAACAATATCAATAACAATATTATCATTTATAGTTTGGCTTCATCATTTTTTTACAATGGGTTCTGGGTATAGTAATAATATTTTTTTTAGTATATCAACAATGATTATTGCAATTCCAACAGGTGTTAAGATTTTTAATTGGATTTTTACTATATTATATAGTAAGAATAAATCTTCTCCATTATTTTTTTGGTTTATATCTTTTATAATTATATTTTCAATTGGTGGTTTTTCGGGGATTATTTTATCTATACCTAATTTAGATTACATATTTCATAATTCAATGTTTTTAATTGCGCATTTTCATTCTGTTATAATAGGTGGTGTTTTATTTGGTTATTTAGCAGGTTTAAATTATTGGTTTCCAATAATATTTAATAAACAAAATTATAATTTTTTATCATACATTAATATTTTTTTTTGGTTTATTGGAGTTATATTAACTTTTTTTCCATTTTATTTATTAGGATATTTAGGAATGTATAGAAGAAATTCTATTTCCTACAATTTAAATTGGTATAAATTATTATTATTATCTTTTATAGGAAGTATTTTTATATTAATTTCTATAATAACACAAATTATAAATTTATTATTTAATAAAAAAAATTTATCATTAAATAATTATGAACAATTATTTATAAATAATCATATATTAAATAATAATAATTTTTTTTATAAAAAATATTTTTTAAAAAATTATTTTTTTAAAACAAAACATAAAGAAAGTTATTATCCTTTTTTAATTTCTTTTATTTTATTTCTTTTTTCTTTTTTTATTATTTGGTGGATTTGGAAATTTGTTTTAATTTCATTTTTATTTTTAATAATTTTAATAATTTTATACTTATATGAATAATATTAATAAAAATATTTTAGGATTTTGGTTATATTTAATTAGTGATTGTATAATTTTTTCAATATTATTTATTTCATATTTAAATTCAAATGATTTTTTTTATAAACATATAATATATAATTATAGAATTATTTTAATAGAAACAATAATATTATTAATTTGTAGTTATTTATCTATTTTAATAATGAAAAAAAAAAAAATTAAATATTGTTATTTAAATTTAATATTTTCAATATTATTTTTATTAATAGAGTTTAAAGATATATATCATTTAAATTATATAAATATAAATTATAAAACAAATAATTTTTTGTCAAATTATTTTTTTATAATTTTTTTTCATGGAATTCATGTTATAATTTCAATTTTAATATGTATAAATTTAATTATTTTAAAAAAAAATAAAAAAAAATTTAAATTAATCAATATTTATTATTCTTTATTTTGGCATTTTATTCACATTGTTTGGTTATGTTTAATTTTTATAATTTACATAAAAAAATAATTTTTAAAGAGAAAATTTTTCTTTTATCATCTTTATTAACGATTTTTTTTTATTTTTATAAAAATATAATTAATTTTTTTTTTATAATTCATTTTTTTATTCAAATAATATATTTTTTAAAAATAAATTCTTTTAAAAAAAAAATAAATATTATTATTATTTTATTTTTTTTTTTTATATTTTTTATATTGTTTTTAGGAATAAAATGGATTTTAATTAATTCATTAAAATAACGCTATTTTTTAATATATATTTTTTTGAAAAAGATAAAATTTTTCTTTTTATTTTTAGAAGGGATTCCTGAGTGGTCAAAAGGAACAGACTGTAAATCTGCTGCGAAAGCTTCAGAGGTTCGAATCCTCTTCCCTTCAATTTTCGCGAAAGTAGTTTATTGGTAAAATATTATCCTTCCAAGTTAATGTAAAGGGTTCGATTCCCTTTTTTCGCTATTATTTTTTTTAAGTCAATAACTTAAAGGTAAAGTAATAATTTCCAAAATTATAAATAGAGGTTCAATTCCTCTTTGACTTGAAATAACTTAAAAATAAATGATTATTAAATGTAAATTAAAATTATTATTAAAACCAGGTAAAGCAACACCAACACCACCTATCGCTCCAATATTAGGTCAATATGGTATAAATTTAATGAATTTTTGTACAAAATTTAATAATTTATCTAAAAATATAAAATTAGAAATAATTCATGTTAAAATAATATTATTTAATAATTTAAATTATGAAATAATTTTAGGAAATGAATCTTTAACTAAAAATATTAAAAATTTTTTAAATATAGAAAAATTTTCTAATAAACCAAAATTAGAAAATAAACATTTTATTGATTTTGATAAAATAAATATTATTTCTTTAAATAGAAATAATTTTGAAAAAAAAAAAATATCATCTGTTAGAAAAATGGTATTAGGAACATTAATTAGTGTTGGTATTAATTATGAATAATATAAATGAAATTATTAATTTATTATTTAATAAATTAATTAAATTTAATGAATCTATAGATATAAATATAAATATAATAAATAAAAAAAAAAATTTTTTTAGTTATATTATAAATTTAGATTATTCTATTAATTGTAATAAAAAATTTTTATTTTTAACAAATTTTAATAAAATTGAAAATAATATGTATTTTGGAGAATTGTATTTTGAAAAATTTTTAAAAAAAGAAATTTTTTTTGATAAAATATATTACAATAATAGTTATGAAAAATATATAATAAACAATAATTTACAAAAAAAATTTTCTAAAAAAAAATTTTTATTAAATAATTATAAAAGTAAAATAAACGAAATTAATTCCAATTTATTAAAAATAGTTATAAATAAAAATAATTTTATTAATTTTAAAATTGGTAATATAAAATTTAATAAAAATATGATCAAAATTAATGTAATAAATTCACTTAATTCTATTAAAAAAATATTATTTCTTAATAATATTATTATAAAAAATATATATATAAGTACAACAATGGGAAAAGGATATTTAATAAAATGAATAATTTTTTTATAAAATATAATAATTTAAATATATTATTAAAAAATAATTATTCTTTTATATGTTATGATATGGAAAAAGTAAATTATTCTTTAATTAATTTAATAAAAAATAATTTAAATATAAAAGTAATTTATTTAAATAAAAAATTATTAAAACATTTTAATATAAAATATTCTAATAATTTATATTTATTATTGATACAAAATAATTGTATAAAAGTTCAAAATAGTATAATATATATTTTTAATCTATTAAAAAAACAACCTTCTTATATTATTTATAAAAATATAAAATTAAAAAAAATACCAATTTCAGAAATTTCAAAATTATCAAAACAAAATTTAATTTTAGAAATTATAAATTTTTTTAAAATTAAAATTACAAAATTAATAAATTTATTAAAAAAATATGGAAAAAACATTAATTGAAAATATTTTAGATTTAATTTCTAAATTAAATTTAATAGAATTAAGCGATTTAATTTTAAAAATGGAAAAAAAATTTAATTTAAGTTCTAATATTGAAAAACAAGAAGAAAAAAAAAATAATTTTAGTATTTTTTTAAAAGAAATAGGAGATAAAAAAATTAATTTAATTAAACTTATTAAAGAATTAACAAATTTAAGTTTAAAAGAATCTAAAGATTTAATAGAAAAAAAAGATGCTTTAATAAAAAGTAATTTAAATAAAGAAGAATGTGATTCTATGGTTAAAAAAATAGTTGGATTAGGTGCTAAGGTGGAAATTAAATGATAAATATTTTTAACTTTAATAGATATTGTTTATCTAAAAAGTTTTTTTTTCATGAATGTTTTAAACCTTACTTAGTTCATATTCAAATAAATTCTTTTAATAATTTTTTAAAATATAATAAAAAAAATTATTCTATAAAAAATATAATAAAAAAAAATTTTCCAATTATTAATAAAAAAAAAGAAATTTTTTTAAAATTAAATAAAATTTATATTAAAAAACCTTTTTATAAAGAAGAATATTGTATTAAAAGAAATATACATTATTATACAATAATTTTTATAAATTTTAAAATTTATTTTATAAAAGAAAAAAAAATTTTTAATAAAAAATATAAATTAGGTTATATACCATATTTAACTAATAAAGGAAATTTTATTATTAACGGAACAAATAGAGTTTTAATTTCTCAATTTTTTAAATGTTATGGTATTTATTTTTTTAATAATAAAAAAAAATATTGTAAAATAATTCCTTATTATGGTAATTGGATAGAAATTTTTTATGATAAAAAATTTTTTTTTGTTTTTGATAAAAAAATTTTTTTTTTAATAAAAAATTTATTAATTAGTTTAGGGTTAAATAAAAAATTTTTTTTTAATTATTTTTTTTTTAATATAAAAATAAAAATTATAAAAGGAAAAAAAAAAAAATTTTTTATTATAAATAAAAAATTTTTTTTTTACAAAAAATATAGAAAATATTTTTGTTTTTCAATTAAAAAAATAAAAAATTATTATTTAGGAAATAATTTAAAATTAAAAAAAATAAAATTAAAAAAATTTATTTTAATCAATATAAAATTATTAAATTTAATATTATTAAATAAATTTTTATTTATTAATTTTATAATTTTAAAAAAAAAAATGGAATATAATATTGTTGAATTTTATAAAGATTATTTTTTTGAATTTGAAGATAATAATTTTTTAAATAAAAAAGGAAAATTTTTTAATTTTTTTAAAAAAATTTTTTATCATAAAAAATTTAATTTTTCTTTAATAGGCGTTAAAAGAATTAATAAATTATTTAATTTTAATAAAATAAATATTTTTACAATATTAGAAATTATTAAAAAATATTTGAAATTTTTAAAATTTGATATATTAGAAGATAGTTTAGATAGTTTAGAGAATAAATTAGTATTTAATTCTGGAAAATTATTATCTATTAAATTTGAAAAAAGTTTTAATAAAATATTAAAAAATATAAAATATAAAATTAAAAATTTTAATCATATAAATGATTTAGAAATTTTAATTGATTATAATATTATTACTATAGAATTAAGAGATTATTTTTGTAATAATGAATTATCACAATTTTTAGATCAAAATAATCCTTTATCAGAAATATCACATTTAAGAAAAATTTCATTAATTGGTAATAATATTAAAAAAGAAAATTGTGGTTTTGAAATAAGAGATTTACATATTTCTCATTATTGTAAAATTTGTCCAATTGATACACCTGAAGGTCATAATATAGGATTAATTAACTCTTTTTCTTTTTATTCAAAAATAAACAAATATAATTTAGTATCAACTATATATAAAATTTGTATTATAGGAAAAATTTTTGGTTTAATGTATTTAGATTATAAAGAAGAAAAATTAAAAAATATTTCTAATTTTTTATCAACTATAAAAACTATATATGGAGAAATTTTTATTAAACCATTTTTAAATATTAGAAAAAAAAATCATTTTAAAAAAAAAAAATTTTTTTTCGTTGATTTAATAGAAATTTCTGGAGATCAGATTTTTTCTTTAGGAGCATCTTTAATACCTTTTTTAGAAAATAATGATGCAAATAGATGTTTAATGGGGAGTAATATGCAAAGACAAGCCGTACCTTTATTTATATCAGACAATCCTATAATAGGTACAGGGAATGAGTTAGTTATTGGTAATAATTCTAATTATAATATTAATAGTCATATTAATGGTTTTGTTTTATATTTAGATAATAATTATATTATTATAAAAAATAAATATAAATTAATAAAATACAAAATAAAAAAATTTATTAGAACTAATCAAAATACTTCAATTATACAAAGACCTGTTATAAATTTAGGTAATAATATATTAAAAGGAGATTTATTAGTTTGTAGTAATGTTACTAATAATGGTGAAATTAGTTTAGGAAGAAATTTAAAAGTAGCTTTTATGAGTTGGTATGGGTATAATTTTGAAGATTCTATATTAATATCTAATAATATAATTAAAAAAAATATTTTTTGTTCTTTTCATATTTATGAATATATTTGTGTTTTAAAATATAATGAAAATGGTATTGATATAATTTCAAATGAAGTTTTTAATAAAGAACAAATATTAAATAATAAGATTAAATTTGGAATAATAAAAATTGGTGAATTTGTTAAATCAAAAGAAGTTTTAATTGGGAAAATGTGTCCTAGAAAAAAACAAAATTTTTCTCCTGAAGAAAAATTATTTAAAATAGTTTTTTCTGATAACAATTTTAATTATTATGAACAACCTTTATGTTTACCTAAAAATATTAATGGAACTGTTTTAAGTATTGATGATTTAAAATTATATTCTTTTGATAAAAATATTTTTAAAATTTTAGATATTGAACAAATTTGTTATTTAACAAAAAATTTAAATAATTGTTTTTATGAATTATTTTTTTGTTTGATAAATAATATTTTTAATTTTTTATATAATAATAAAGTTTTATTAAATAAAAAAATTTTTATTTTTAATAAAAATAATTTAAATATTTTATTAAATTTAAAATGTTTTAATAAAAAAAATAATTTTAAATTAAAAATTTTTAAAAAAATTATTTTTAATGTTGTTTTCATTAAAAAAAAAAATTTTAAAATATTAAAAAATAATATTTTAAATTATGAAGATTTTGATAAAAATATAATTAGAATAATTAAAATAAAAATAATTACAAAAAAAAATTTAAAAATTGGAGATAAAATGTCTGGTAGACATGGTAATAAAGGAGTTTTATCAAACATTATTGATAGCATTAATATGCCTTATGATAAGTTTGGAAATCAAATAGATTTAATTTTAAATCCTTTAGGAATACCTTCTAGAATGAATGTAGGTCAATTAATAGAAGTTTATTTAGGTTCTGCTATTCAAGAAATAAAAAATTTTTTTAAAAAAATAAATTTTATAAATTTTTCATTTTATAAATTAAAAATGATGTTAAAGTTAATTTTTAAAATTATATTCAATAAAAATATTAATACTTTTAATTATAATAATAATGATTGTTATATTATGTTTATTAAATTTAAGAAAAAAATTTCAATTTGTGTTCATAATTTTAAAAAATTAGAAGATATTGTAATTAAAAAAATTATTAATAAATTAAATTTTTCAAAAAATGGAAAAATAATTTTATTTGATGGTATAACAGGAATAAGATTCATTAAAAATATAAGTGTTGGAAATATATATTTTATGAAATTAAATCATTTAGTTTCAGATAAAATTTATGCTAGATCTATTGGTCCTTATTCAATAATAACTCAACAACCATTAGGAGGAAAATCAAATTTTGGTGGTCAAAGATTAGGAGAAATGGAAGTATGGGCATTAGAAGCATATGGCGCCGCTCATATATTAAAAGAAATGTTAACAGTAAAATCTGATGATTTAATAGGAAGAACTCTAATTTATAAAAACATTATGAACGGAATAGAAAATGTAGAGTCAGGAATTCCTGAATCATTTCAAATATTAATTAAAGAAATACAATCATTATGTTTTGATATAAAAATTATATAAAAAATGAAAAATATTTCAATTAAAATAGCTTCACCTAATAAAATTATTAATTGGTCATATGGTGAAATAAAAAATTCTAATTATATTGATTACAAAAATTTAAAACCTGAAATTAATGGATTATTTTGTTTAAAAATATTTAGTATATATAATATATGTTGTGATAAAAAAAAATGTGAATGTAATAAAAATAATAAATTTTTAAATTTAAAAAAATCTCATTCTTCTTATAGATTTGGTCATTTAAAATTAAATTATCCTATTATTCATATATGGTTTTTAAAAACTATATCTAATAATATTACTAATGTTATAAATATTAATAATAAAATTTTAGATAAAATAATATCATTTAAAATTAAAATTGTTATTAAATCTTTTAGTAAAAAATTTAAAAAATATTCAATTTTATTAAATAATAAAAAAAAATATAATGTTTATTGTTTAACTGGAGTTAAGGCTTTAGAAAAATTATTATCAGATAATGAAATTTTATTAGATTGTAAAATAATTAAAAAAAAAATCATTAATTGTAATTCTATATATAAATTATTTATTTATTTACAAAAAATAAATAAAATATATATATTTTATTTATCTGGAAATAAACCAAATTGGTTTTGTATAAAAATTTTACCTATAGTATCTCCTAAAATTAGACCTTTAATTCCTTTAAGTATTGGAAAATTTGCAACTTCAGATTTAAATGAATTATATAGAAAAATAATAAATAGAAATTTAAGATTAAGAAATATAAAATTATTAGGTATTCCTAAACAAATTTTAATTAATGAGAGAATTTTATTACAAGAATCAATTAATGCTTTATTTGATAATGAAAAAATTGAAAACCCAATTTTAACTTCTTCAAAAAGAATATTAAAATCATTTTCAAGTTCTATTAAAGGTAAATATGGTAGATTTAGACAAAATCTTTTAGGAAAAAGAGTTGATTTTTCTGCTAGAAGTGTTATATCAGTAGATCCTAATTTATTTTTGTATCAATGTAGTATACCTATTATAATTGCATTAGAATTATTTAAACCTTTTATTTATTTTGAATTAAAAAAAAAAAAATTAATTTCAAATATAAATTTTATTGATGATTATTATAAAAATAATAAAAAAAAAATTATAAAAATTTTAAAAAAAATTTGTAATAAAAAATCCATTCTTTTAAATAGAGCTCCTACTTTACATAGAATGGGATTTCAATCATTTAAAATTTTATTATCTCAAGATAAAACAATAAAATTACATCCTTTAGTTTGTTTAAGTTATAATGCAGATTTTGATGGTGATCAAATGGCAATACATTTACCTTTAACTATTAATTCTCAAATTGAATCTAATTATTTATTATTATCTATAAATAATATAATATCACCATCTAACGGTGAACCTATAATTATTCCAACTCAAGATATTGTTATGGGAATTTATTGTTTAACTTTAAATTATAATTATAAAGAAATATTTTTTTTTAACATTCATGAAGTATTAAATTATTTTAATATAAATAATAATAATTTTTTAAAAAATATTATTTTAAAAATAAATAAAAAAAGAATTAAAACTACTGTTGGTAGAGTTATTTTTTATTATTCATTATTAAAAGATATAAATATTAAATTTTTAAATAAAAAATTAAAAAAAAAAAATCTATCATATATAATTAAATATTATTTTGATTTTTTTAATTTAAAAAAAACTATTAAAATTTTAGATAAAATAAAAAAAATTGGTTTTTTTTTTTCTACATTTTTTGGTATTTCTATAAGTTATTATGATTTAATTTCAATTAAAACAAATTTTTGTATATTAAAAATAATAAAAAAAATAAAAATAAAAAAAAATATTTTTAATATAATAAATACTATAGAAATTTTGTTTTTAAATTTGTTAATTAAAAAAATTTCCCCAAAAAAAAATAAAAATATAAATAATTTATTTATTATGTTAGATTCTGGTTCAAGAGGAAGTATGCTTCAAATAAAACAAATACTTGCTTTTAGAGGATTTTTTTCAAAATCAAATGGTGATATAATAATAGATCCTATTTTAGATAATTTAAAAAATGGATTAACAATGAAAAATTATTTCATTTCTTCTTTTGGAGCAAGAAAAGGTTTAACCGATACTTCATTAAAAACTGCAAATTCAGGATATTTAACTAGAAAATTAATAGATGTTTTACAAGATGTTGTTATTTATAAAATGAATTGCAATACAAAAATAGGTATAAAAATATTAATATTTAATTATAAAAAAATGCATTTATTATATAAAAAAATTTATGGAAGAGTTTTAATAAATGACATTATAATAAATAATAAATTAATAATTAAAAAAAATACATTTATTAATAATAAAATTTTATTTTTAATTATTAAAAAAAATATAAAAAAAATTTTTATTAGAAGTTCTATATATTGTATATCTTTAAGAGGAGTTTGTTGTTTTTGTTATGGATCTGATTTATCAACTAATAATATTGTTCAAATTGGTGTACCAATAGGTATTATAGCAGCGCAATCTATAGGAGAACCTGGAACTCAATTAACTATGAGAACTTTTCATACTGGTGGAGTTGCAAGCATTAGTTTTAATAATTTTTATTTATCAAATAAATATTTTGGTTATGTTATATATAAAAATTGTAAATGTTTATTAAATATAAAAAGTGAAATTTTAATATTAAATAATAAAAGTAGTATTAATATTATTAATAATAATAAAAATGAAATTTATAAATTATTATATGGAGAAAAAATTTTAATAAGAAATGGAATATTTATAAAAAAAAAAATTAAAATTAAAAAATTAGAAAATATTTTTTGTATATTTTCAGAAAATTTTGGGTATTTTTTTTTTAATGATATTTTAAAAAAATTTTTTCATGAAACAGATCAAAAATATTATTATAAAACATTAAAAAAAACAATTTTTTATATAAAAAATAAAAATAAAATAAAAAAATATTTTATTCCTAAAGATTTTTTTATTATAAAAGAAAAATTTGATTTTATTATGCCTGGAGATATAATTGCAAAAATTCAAATTATTTTAAAATTAAAATCTAGTATAATAGGAGGTTTACCTAGATTAAGTGAATTATTTGAAGCTAGAACACCTAAAAAAAAATCTTTATTATGTGAAATAGATGGTTATGTTAAAATTAATAATTTTAAAAAATATGTTATTATTAATATTATTACAAAATATAATTTTTATAAACAATACTTTTTAGAAAATTTTAGAAAAATTTTAGTAAATAATGGAGATTATGTTAAAATAGGAGATATAATCTCTGATGGAAAACCAGATTTAAACGATATTATTAAATTAATAGGAATTGAATATTTAATAAATTATTTTATTAAAGAAATTAATGATATTTATCAACCTCAAGGTATATATATAAATGATAAACATATAGAACTTGTTTTAAAACAAATGATAAAAAAAGTAAGAATTCTTTATTCTGGAGATTGTTTTTTTATTCAAAATGATATTTTATATTTAGAAGATGTTTTAACAGAAAATATTAATACTTTAAAATTTTCAAAAAAAATTTCACTTTATGAAAGAGTTGTTTTTGGAATAACAAAAGTTTCTTTAGATTCATCATCATTTTTTTCTGCAGCATCTTTTCAAGAAACATCAAAAATTTTAATTGATTCTGCAATTAGAAATAGAATTGATTATTTATTAGGATTAAAAGAAAATGTTGTAATAGGAAGATTAATTCCTGCAGGTACTGGTTTAATTAATCATATATATTTTTTAAAAAATAATTTAGAAATTAACAATAAGAAAAAAAATTTAAAATTTTATATAAAAAATGACTTTAAATCAAATAATTAGAATTGGAAGAAAAAAATCAAAAAAAAAAATAAAAACACCTGCTTTAGAATTTTCACCTCAAAAAAAAGGTGTTTGTATTAAAGTTTATACAACAACACCTAAAAAACCTAATTCAGCATTAAGAAAAGTATGTAGAGTTAAATTGTCAAATAAAAATGAAATTACTGTTTATATTCCAGGAGAAGGACATAATTTACAAGAACATTCTAATATTTTAGTTAGAGGAGGTAGAGTTAAAGATTTACCTGGTGTAAAATATCATGCAATAAGAAATGTATATGATTTATCTGAAGTTACAAATAGAAAAAAATCAAGATCAAAATATGGAACAAAAAAATGTCTAGAAAAAAAAGATATTTAAAAACAATAATTTTTACAGACCCTCGTTATGGAAGTTATTTAATATCAAAATTTATAAATTATATAATGAAAAACGGAAAAAAACAAATAGCGCAAAAAATTTTTTATTATAGTATAAATTTAATTTCTATAAAATTAAAAAAAAAATGTTTTTTTTTACTTAAAAAAATTTTGTTTAATGTTATTCCTTTATTTGAAATAAAAAAAAAAAAAATTGGTGGTGTAAATTATAATATTCCTTTTAAAATTAATTTAAAAAGAGGTTTAATGTTTGCTATGAAATGGATAATTATTAATGCAAAAAAAAGAAATGAGAATGGTTTTAAAAATAAATTAGTTGGTGAATTTATTGATACTTATTATAATAATTCATCTTCTATAAAACAAAAAGAAAATATTATTAAAATATCTGAACAAAATAAAGCATATTCTAATTTTAAATTATGAATAATTTATTATATTTTAGAAACATAGGTATTATAGCTCATGTTGATGCTGGAAAAACAACTACTACTGAAAGAATTTTATTTTATTCTGGTATATCTCATAAAATTGGAGAAGTTCATCATGGAAATACTGTTACTGATTGGATGCCTCAAGAACAAGAAAGAGGAATTACTATAACTTCTGCTTCAGTAACAATATATTGGAATTTAAATAATATTAATTATAATATAAATATAATAGATACACCAGGTCATGTTGATTTTACTATTGAAGTGGAAAGATCTTTAAGAGTTTTAGATGGTGCAATTATTGTAATTTGTGCATCATCAGGGATTCAACCTCAAACTGAAACTGTTTGGAATCAATCTCAAAAACATAAAATACCAAAAATAATTTTTGTTAATAAAATGGATAGGGTTGGTGCAAATTATGAAAAATGTATTATAAGTATTAAAAATAAATTTAATTGTAATTTATTACCTATAAATATAAATATTGGAGAAGAAGAAAATTTTTCTGGATTTATAAATTTAATAAATATGAAATTTTATAATTGGGACAATAATGTTTTATGCATTAAAAATATTGATGAAAATCAAAAATCATTATTTAATAAAAATAGAGATTTTTTATTAGAAACTTTATCAAATAATGATGATACTTTTTTAGAAAAATATATAAATAATAATTTTAATGTTAATGATATTATAATTTCTATAAGAAAATTAGTTTTAAATAATAAAATTATACCTATAATGTGTGGAACTTCTTTAAAAAATAAAGGTATTGAATTTTTATTAGATTCGATTTGTAACTTTTTACCTTCTCCATATGATGTAAAAATTAAAGATTGCAATAATGATAATTTTAATATTGATAAAAATAAAAAATTTTTATCTTTATTATTTAAAATATATAATGATCCATTTTTAGGATCTTTATCTTTTATAAGAATTTATTCAGGTACAATAAAAGTTGGAGAAATTATATATAATTCTACAAAAAAAATAAAAGAAAAAATTTTTAGAATTTTAAGAATGTTTGCAAATACAAAAAAAGATTTACAAGAAGCAAGTGCTGGTGATATTGTAGTAATAGTAGGATTAAAAGAGTCTTCTACTGGAGATACATTAATTTCAATTGGAGAAAATTTACAATTAGAAAAAATTTCTATACCTATACCAGTAATTTCAATTTCTATAGAACCCATTATTAAAAATGAACAAGAGAAATTAATAAATTTATTACATAAGTATTGTAAAGAAGATCCTTCATTATTATTAAATATTAATAATTCTACAGGAGAAACAATATTATCTGGTATGGGGGAATTACATTTAGAAATAATTGTTGATAGAATCAAAAAGGAAAATAATTTAAAAACTAAAATTAGCAAACCTAAAGTTTCTTATAAAGAAAGTATTAAAAAAGTTGTAATTCAAGAAGGTAAATATATTAAACAATCTGGTGGAAAAGGACAATATGGTCATGTTGTATTAAAAATAGAACCTATTTTATTTGAAAATAAAGAAAATTTTATATTTAAATCAGAAATTATAGGTGGTTCAGTTCCAAAAGAATATTTTACTCCTATCGAAAAAGGAATAATTCAACAATTGTTGCAAGGTGTTATATTAGGATACCCTGTAATAAAAATTAAAGTATCATTAATAGATGGATCATTTCATTCAGTTGATTCAAGTGAATATGCGTTTAAAAATGCAGCAATGATTTCAATTAAAGAAGGTTTAAAAAAAGCAAATTCTTATGTATTAGAACCAATAATGAAAGTAGAAATTAATACTCCAAATGAATATTTAGGTATAATTGTTTCAGATATTAATAAAAAAAGAGGAATAATTAATAACGTTTTAGACTATAATAATTTTAAAATTATCAATTCACTTGTTCCTTTAAGAGAATTATTTGGTTATTCAACTGAATTAAGATCTAATACTAAAGGTAGAGCAAGTTATAATATGGAATTTCATAATTATAATGAACTTCCAAATTATATAATTGAAAAAATTAAAGAATAATATGGCTAAAGTTAAATTTAATAGAAATAAAGTACATATAAATGTTGGAACAATTGGTCATGTAGATCATGGTAAAACTACATTAACAGCAGCTTTAACTAAAATTTCATCAGAAATATATGGTTGTGAAAGTAGAGCTTTTGATAGTATAGATAATGCCCCAGAAGAAAAAGAAAGAGGTATTACTATTTCTACTTCACATGTAGAATATGAATCTGAAAATAGACATTATGCTCATGTTGATTGTCCAGGTCATGCTGATTATATAAAAAATATGATTACTGGTGCAGCACAAATGGATGGTGCTATTTTAGTATGTTCTGCTGTTGATGGACCTATGCCACAAACTAGAGAACATATTTTATTAGCAAGACAAGTAGGTGTTCCTAATATAGTTGTTTTTTTAAATAAAGCAGATTGTGTTCAAGATAAAGAATTGCTTGATTTAGTTGAAATGGAAATTAGAGAATTATTATCAGAATATGATTATGATGGAAATAATACTCCAATTATTATTGGATCAGCTTTATTAGCATTAGAAGGAAAAAATGATAATAATTTAGGAATTGATTCAATTAAAAAATTATTAAATACATTAGATAAATATATTGATTTACCTAATAGAATTATTGATAAACCATTTTTAATGCCTATAGAAGATGTTTTTTCTATTTCAGGAAGAGGAACAGTTGTTACAGGAAAAGTTGAAAGAGGTGTTATAAAAAATGGAGAAGAGATTGAAATAGTTGGAATAAAAGATTCTATTAAAACAACAATTACTGGAATTGAAATGTTTAAAAAAACTTTAGATGAAGGTATAGCTGGTGAAAATATTGGTATTTTATTAAGAAGTATTAAAAGAGAAGATGTTGAAAGAGGACAAGTAATAGCAAAAGTTGGAAGTGTTAAATCTTATACAGATTTTGAATGTGAAGTTTATATATTATCTAAAGAAGAAGGTGGTAGACATACACCTTTTTTTAATGGATATAAACCTCAATTTTATTTTAGAACAACTGATGTTACAGGAATTTGTAAATTACCAGAAAATATTGAAATGGTTATGCCTGGAGATAATGTTAAATTGAAAGTTAATTTATTATCATCTATAGCTATTGAAAATGGTTTACGTTTTGCTATTAGAGAAGGAGGAAAAACTGTTGGTGCAGGTATAATAATAAATATATTATGATAAAAATTACTTTAAAATCTCATTTTATAATTGAAATAAATTCTTTTTTATATTTTTTTATAAAAAATTTAAAAAAAAAATATATATATATAGGTCCTTTTTTTATGCCTAAAAAAATAGAAAAATTTACAATTTTAGTATCTCCTCATGTTGATAAAAATGCTAGAGATCAAATTCAAATTAATTATTTTAAAGTTATTTTTTATATTAAAAATTTTGATATTAATTTATTAAATTTTTTAATTAAAAATAAAAATATTGATGGAGTTGAAATTAATTATTTTTTTTTATGATATTTTTAAATAAAGGCACAAAACATTTTTTTTATAAAAAAAAAATTTTTTTATTTAATATTATAAAGTATATAAATTATAATAATTTTTTTTTAAATTTTAATTTTAAAAATATGTTAATAAATTCAATTAGTAAAGGAAAAGGTTTTCAAGGTGTTATAAAAAGATGGAATTTTAGAACAAAAGATAAATCTCATGGCTGTTCATTATCTTATAGAACAATGGGATCAACAGGTCAATGTCAAGATCCAGGTAGAGTATTAAAAGGAAAAAAAATGCCAGGAAGAATGGGGTTTAAAAAAATTAGTATTTATATAAATTTTTTTTTAAGAAAAAAAAATTTTTTTTTTATAAAAAAAATATTACCTGGAAAAAAAAATGATTATTTAAACGTTAAAATAATATGAAATTACCTATATTTTCAAAAAAACCTTATTTTTTATATATATATAAAAATATAATTAATATTGATTTTATATATAAATTTATAAAAATAAAAAAAAAAATTGTTTTTAAAAAAAATAAAAGATTAATTAGAGGTAGTGGAATTAAACCGTGGCCTCAAAAAGGAACTGGTAGAGCTAGAGCAGGAGATAAAAAATCTCCAATTTGGAGAGGTGGAGGTGTTACTTTTTCTAATTATGTACTTCCAAAAATAATAAAAAAAAAATATATATTAAAAAGTTTATTTTTTTTATTTTTAATAAATAATAATATATATATTTATGAAAAAAAAAATTTATTTTTTTTAATTTTGTTAAAAAATAAAAATAATTTGTTTTTTGATATAAATAATTTTTTTTTTATTAAAAATATTAATAAAATTAATAATAAAGATTTTTTTTTATTTAAAAATTTTTTTTTTAGTATTGAATCAATAATATTTTTAATAAATAATATTTTAAATGAAAAATAAAACTTTTTTTTGTTTTAAAAAAAAATCAGGTAGAAGTCATGGTAAAATTTCTGTTAGACATAAAGGAGGTGCTCATAAAAAAGTATATATAAAAGTAGATTTTTTTAGAAAAAAAGATAATATTTTAGCTAAAATAATTAATTTTATTTATGACCCTTATAGAAATGTAAAATTAGCTTTATTAAATTATATAGATGGTGAAAAGAAATATATAATAAAAACAAACGAATTAAAAATTAATTCTTTTATAATATCTAGTAAAAATAATATAAATTTATTTAATGGTAATAACACATTAATAAAAAATATTAATATAGGAACAATAATTAATTGTATAGAAAAATTTCCTAATTCTGGTGCAATTTTTTCTAGAAGTTCTGGAGTTGGAAGTCAATTAATATTTAAAGATAATAATTATGCTATAATAAAATTACCTTCTAATAAAAAAATTAAATTATCTTTAAATTGTAGAGCGACAATTGGAAAAATATATAATGAAAATAAAAAAAAATATTATAAAGCTGGTCAAAAGAGATGGAAAGGGGTAAGACCAACTGTAAGAGGAGTAGCAATGAATCCTGTAGATCATCCTTTAGGAGGAGGAGAAGGGAAAACTAGTGGAGGAAGACATCCTTGTTCACCATTTGGTCAAAAATCTAAAGGTTTAAAAACTAAAAAATGACAAGATCAATTAAAAAAGGTTTTTTTATTCATAAATCTGTTTATAAAAATTTTAATAAAAAAGAATTTAAAACTTGGTCTAGAAATTCTACTATAATTCCAGATATGATAGATAATTCTATTTTAGTACATAATGGTAAAAAATTTATAAAAATTTATATAAATGAAGATATGATAGGACATAAATTAGGTGAATTTTCACTTACAAGAAATTTTAAATCTCATACAAAAAAAAATAAAAAAAAAAATGCAAAATAATTTTATTTTTAGAAATATTCCTATTTCATATAGAAAAATGTATTTTTACTCAAAAATTTTATCAAATAAACCAATTTTATATTATTATAAATTATATTTTCATAAAAAAATAGATTTTTATTTAATTAAAATTTCAAATACAATTATTAATTCTTGTAAAACAAGTAATATTTTTATTAAAAATTTTTTCGTTGGTAAAGGAAAAATAATTAAAAAAATTAATTTCAGAGCAAAAGGTAGAATAAATTTTTTAGAAAAAAAATTTTGTAATATAAAAATTATTATTTTATATGGGTAAAAAAATACATCCAATTTTTTTTAGATTAGGGAAATCTTCATATTATCATAGTTTTTGGTTTATTAATAAAAAAAAATATTTTTTTTTTTTAAAAATTGATATTTTAATAAGAGAAATTATAAAAAAAAACTTTTTTTTTATTAATATAATTGATATTGATATAATTATTTCAAATTTTCTAAAATTAAATATTTATTTTAATGATTTATTAAAAATAGAAAATTTTGTTTTTTTTATGGATCCAATAATTTTAGAAATTTCTAAAATTTTAAAAAAAAATATAATAATAAATTTTATTTTAGAAGAAAATGTTAATTCTAAATCATTATCTTATTTAATAATTAATCAAATAAATAATAAATCTTCTTTAAAACGTATAATAAAAAAAGAGATTTTAAAATTATTAAATAAATTTAATGGTTGTAAAATACAAATAAGTGGTAGATTAGAAGGTGTTGATATTGCTAGAAAAGAATGGTATTTATTTGGTAGTATCCCTTTACACACTATAAGAAATAATATTGATTATTATTTTAATGAAACAATTACTCAATATGGTATTTTAGGTAT
Organism: Candidatus Carsonella ruddii HC isolate Thao2000; assembly: GCF_000287275.1. Taxonomy (NCBI): domain Bacteria; kingdom Pseudomonadati; phylum Pseudomonadota; class Gammaproteobacteria; order Oceanospirillales; family Halomonadaceae; genus Candidatus Carsonella; species Candidatus Carsonella ruddii. The sequence continues at coordinate 138,461 of NC_018416.1, read as the reverse complement.
TAAAATTTGGATATTTAAAAAAAAATATGAAACAAAAACCTAATCAATTAAAATTTTTAAAATATCAAAAAAAAAGAAATATTGGTAATTCTTATAAAAGAAATTATCTTATTTTTGGAAATTATGGTTTAAAATCAATTGAAAATGGTTTTTTAAATTTTAAACAAATTGAATCAGCAAGAAAATCTTTAATACATAATTTTAATAATAATAATTTAATTTTAATAAGAATATTTCCTGATAAAGTTTTAACAAAAAAACCATTAGAAGTTAGAATGGGGAAAGGGAAAGGGGCAATACATGATTGGGTGTCAGTTATAAAACCTGGAATAATAATTTTTGAAATTAAATCTTTAAATTTTGAAATTGTTAAAAAAGCATTTTTTAGCGCATCACAAAAACTTTCTATAAAAACTGAAATTTGTTATGAATAATTTATATGGTAGAGTAATTAAAAAAAATAAAAAAAAAATAATTGTAATAATAAAAAAAAATTTTATTTTACCTGTTTATAAAAAAAAAATTTTTTATTATTCTAAAGTATCAGTTTATGATATGTATAATGAAAGTAATTTAGGAGATTTAATTTTAATTAAAAAAACTAGACCATTATCAAAAACAACTTTTTGGATATTATCAAAAATTATTGAAAAAATAAGATTAATATGATTCAAGAACAAACTTTATTAAAAATTATTGATAATAGTGGTGCTAGAGTTGCAAAATGTATAAAAATTTTAAAAGGGTCAAAAAAAATATATGCAAAAATTGGTGATTTAATAAAAGTTGTTGTTAAAAATTCTAATATTAACTCTAAAATTAAAAAAGGACAAATTTTTAAAGCTATAATTGTTAGAACAAAATTTCCTTTTAAGAGAAATGATGGCACATCATTATCTTTTAACGATAATGCTATTATTTTGTTAAATAATCAAAATCAAATGATAGGAACTAGAGTTTTTGGTGTTCTTGCTAAAGAAATAAAAAATGTTTATTTTAATAAATTAATTTCATTATCTAATGAATTAGTATGAAATTGTATAAAAATAAAATTAATTTATTTTTAAAAAAAAATAATTATTTTGATGTAAATTTAAAAAAAATAATAATTCATTCTGGATTGGCAAAAAATAATAATAATAAAAATTATTTAAAAAATGCTTTTGATACTATAAAATTTATTTCTGGTCAAAAACCAATATTTTCCAAAATAAAAAAATCTATTTCAAATTTTAAATCTAAAATAGGTGAAATAGGGGGTGTTTATACAACTTTAAGAAAAACAAAAATGTGGGATTTTTATCATAAATTAATTTCTATTGTAATTCCAAGAATTAAAGAATTTAAAGGTTTTAATATTAAATCTTTAGATAGATTTGGAAATTTTAATTTAGGAATTAAAGATGTTAATGTTTTTCCTGATTATTTAAATGATTTTAAAATTGGTATAAATATTAATTTAATTATAAAAAATTTATATAAAAATTATAAAGAATTTTACGAAATTATTAATTTTCCTATCAAATAATTTTATGGCTAAAAAAAGTTTAATTTTAAAAAATATAAATATTTATAAAAATAGTTTATTATATGTAAATGTTATAAAACAAATAAAAAAAAAAATAAATATTTTAAAAAATTTATTTAAATTATCAAAAATAAAAAAAAAAAATTTTTTTATAAAATTTAATAATAGATGTTATATTAGTGGTAGAAGAAGAAGTTATTATAATAAATTTTCTTTAAATAGAAATTTTATTAGAAAAATTGGTTATATAGGAAATATAGTAGGATTAGAAAAATCTAGTTGGTAATGAAAAAATATTATGATAATATAAATAGAATTTTTAATTCTTATAATTCTGGTAAAAAAATAAGTTTATGTAATTATTCTAATTTTACTATGTTAATATTTAATATTTTTTATGAAAATAATATATTAGAAAATTATTTTTTATTGATAGTTAAAAAAAAAAAATTTATAATTGTTTTAATAAAAAATATTTTTTTTTTTAAATTTTTTTCTAAACCTTCAAAAAAATATTTTATTAAAAATAAAGAAATAAATTTTTATTTTTTAAATTTAGGAATAGGAATTATTAATACTAATTATGGTTTAATGACAATTAAAGAAAGTAAAAAATTAGGAATAGGTGGTGTATTATTATTTATTTTATTATGAAAATTATAAATATTAATAACAAAATTTTAATTAAAAACAATTATTTATATTTAAAAAATAAATACTATTGTTTTATTAAAATACCAAATTTCATAAAAATAAAATTTATTAATAATTTTTTATTTATAAACTCAATTTATTATAATAAAAGCATAGAAATTACTTTTGAAAAAATAATAAAAAATTTATTATTAGGAATAAATAATTTTTGGTATATTGAAATTTTAATTTCAGGAATTGGTTATAAAATTTATTTAGAAAAAAATAAAATTTTTTTAAACTTAGGATTTACTAAAGCTAAAAATTTTATTATACCAAATTATATAAATATTGAATTAAAAAAAGAAAAAATTATTTTAAAATCTGTTTTTAAAGATAAATTAGGAGAATTTTCTTTTAAAATTTTAAAATCAAAAAAATTTGATCCTTATAAAAAAAAAGGTATTTTTATTGAAAATAAAGTAATTTTAAAAAAATCATCTAAAAAAAAACAATGAAAATAATATTAAAAAAAACAAATAAAAATTATTTTATTTATTTTATTAATAATAATAAATTAATATATTTTATAAAAAATAAAAAAAAAGATTTTTCTTATTTTTTTCAAAAAATAAAAAATATTTATTTTTTTTTTAAAAAAAAAGTAAAAAAAATAATTGGAAATTATAAAAATAAATTTAAAATAATTATAAATTTTTTTTATGAAAGATAGATTAATTAAAATACACAGAGTTACAAAAGTAGTAAAAGGAGGAAGAATTTTCTCTTATACTTCTACATCAATATGTGGTAATAAAAAAAATTTAATAGGTTTTGGAAGAGGTAAATCAAAAGAAGTTTTAGAATCTATTAAAAAATCATATTTAAAATCTAGAAATAATATATTTAAAATTAATATAAAAAAAGAAACAATTCCTTATTGTTTATATGCAAAACATTCTGCAACTAAAATAATTTTAATACCAGCTTCTAAAATAATCGGTTTAATAGCAAATTTTATTGTTAAACAAGTATTAATGTTTTCTGGAATTAAAAGTATTTTTTCTAAAATTCATGGATCTCATAATAGTATAAACACAACAATATGTGTTATTAAAGCTCTTAATTATTTAAAATGAATTTAATTTTTTTAAATTTTTTTAATAAAAAAAAAAAAAGAAAAGGAAGAGGGATTTCTTCTGGAAATGGTAAAACTTGTGGAAGAGGTCATAAAGGACAAACTTCTAGATCAGGTTATAATATACCTAATTTATTTGAAGGTGGACAAACAACTTTTTTTAAAAATAAACCAAAATTAAAAAAAAAAAAAAATATAAAAAAAAAAAAAATATATATTATTTATGAAAATAAAAAGTTCAATTAAAAAAATTTGTAATAAATGTATTATAATAAAAAGAAAAAGAAAAGTTTTTGTTTTTTGTTATTATAAAAAACATAAACAAAAACAATTATGAATTATACAATTTGTGGGGTTAAAATTTTAGAAAAAAAAAATATTTTATATAGTTTAACTAAAATTTATGGAATAGGAATAAAATTATCAAAAAAAATTTGTGAAAAATTAAAAATAGATAATAAAAAAAAAACTTTTAACTTAAAAGAAAGTGAATTTATTTTATTAAATAATTTTATTAAAAAAATAATTATTGAAAATGATTTAAAATTATTAATAAAAGAAAATCTAAAAAGAATTTTGAATTTAAACAATTATAAAAGTTATAGACATAAAAAAAAGTTACCTTGTAGAGGACAAAGAACTAAAACAAATGCAAAAACTAGAAAAAAAATGAATCATGAAAAAATATAATAATTTTCAAGGAATTATTTATATATATTCTACTTTTAATAATACAATATCTACATTAACAGATTTAAATGGAAATACAATTAGTTGGATATCATCAGGTGTTTTAGGATTTAAAGGACCAAAAAAAAATACTTCTTTAGCATCACAATCTATTAGTGAAAAAATTTCTTTTTTTGCTATTAATAAAAATATTAAAATTGTTGATATATATATAAAAGGTATTAGTATAGGTAAAGAAATTTTATTAAGAATAATAAATAATTGTGGTATCTATATTAGAAGTATTACAGATATAACTCCATTACCACATAATGGATGTAGAAAAAAAAAAAGAAGAAGAGTCTAATGAAAATTAAAAAAAATAAAATATGTAGAAGAGAGGGAGATAATTTTGAATTTTTTACAGAAAAAAAATTTTTTTCAAAAACAAGATCATTGTTAACTCCTGGAGAGCATGGTATAGAAAAGGGTAAAATTTCTGATTATGGAATGTTATTAAGAATTAAACAAAAAATAAAAAGATATTATATTTTAACAGAAAAAAAATTTAAATTAATTTATAAAAAAATTTCTAAAAAATTTTTTTATTGTGAAGATTTAGTTAATTTTTTAGAAAGAAGATTAGATAATATATTATATAGAATGAATTTTTCATTATCAAGAAAAAATTCTAGGCAAAAAATTTTACATGGATTTGTTTATGTTAATTTTAAAAAAATAAAATTTTCATCATTTATATTATCTCCAGGAGATAATATTTATATAGAAAATTTTTTAAAATTAAAATTTTTTTACGATTATAAAAATTTTTTTAATTTTAATTGGATATATTGTGATTATTTTAATGGTTTTGGAATAATGAAAAATTTACCTAATTATTTTAAATTTAATTTTAATAAAAATATTATTTTAGATATATATAAATGAATGAGTTTAAAAAAAAATTATTTTTAATAAATAAAATTAGTTATAAAAAAATAAATTTTAATAGAACAATTATTAAAATTGAACCTTTTTTTAATTCTTATTGTGATTCTTTAGGAAATTTTATTAGAAGAAATATTTTTTTAACAAATTATAATTATCAAATTTCTTTTATAAAAATTTATAATATAAATTCTGAATTTTCAAGTTTAAAAGGTGTAAAAGAAAGTGTGCAAGAGATAATTATTAATATAAAAAAAATTATTTTTAAAATTGATGATAATTATATAGCTTATTTAATAATTAAAAAAAAAGGTCCATGTGTTGTTAAAGCTAAAGATATTTTTTCAGATAAAAAAATTTTTATATTTAATCCTAATATAGTAATTGCTAATGTTACTAAAGAAATAACTTTTTTTTTAATTATGAAATGTAATTATTCTGGAATAAAATTAAATTCTAATTTTAATAATTTTTTTTTTAATTCTAAAATAATAAAAATAATAAATAATAACAATATAATTAAAAATATAAATTATTTTATACATCAAAAAATTATTAACAAAAAATTAAAAATATTATTTATAGATATAGAAACAAATGGTTCTGAATTAGCAGAAACTTGTTTTAAAAATTGTATATTTTATTTAAAAAAATATTTTTATTTATTATTTTCAATTATAAATATAAAAAAAAAGAAAAAGATTAAAGAGAGTAATTTTCTTTATATAAATCCTATAATGATAAGATCAGTTGATAATTTAGAGTTAAGTATAAAAACTTCAAATATATTAAAAAAAAATAATATATTTTTAATAGGAGATTTGATAAAATTATCAGAAAATATTTTATTAAATTTAAAAAATATGACAAAAAGTGTTTATTTAGAAATATTATCAGCATTAAAAAATAAAAAATTAACATTAAATGTAAAAATTGATTATGAAATACAATTTTAATTTTTTTAAAAAAGAATGTATAAAAAATATAATTAAATATGGAAAAATAAAAAGTAATTATAAAAGATTAAAAAAAGTTTTTTTTTTTTTAAATTGTTATTTAATTAAATATTTTAATAAAAATATAAAAACTTATTTAGTAAAATTATATTATAAAAAAGGTGATAATACTTTATTGGGAGAATTTGGTGTTTTATTTTTTTATAAAAAAAAATTTTTAAAATGAAAAATACAAATTTAATTTTTAAAATAAATAAAAAAATTTATTTTTGTGAGAAAAATAATTATTTAATTATTGATTATTTAAATTTTAATATAGGGAAAAAAATATTATTAAAAAATGTTATTTATTGTTTTGATAAAAAAATTTTTTTTAATAATTACGGATTAAATTATAATGTTTGTATTATTATTTTAAAACATTTTTATATTAAATCATTATCAATTAAAAAAAAAAAAAGAAAAAATATTATTAAAAAAAACACAACTTATAAAAAAAAAAGTTTAATTTATATACAAAATATTATTTAATATGGCTCAAAAAAAAGCAGGTGGTAGTTCAAAAAACGGTAGAGATTCTAATTCAAAAAGATTAGGAGTAAAAGTTTATAATAATAATTATGTAATTAAAGGTTCTATTATAATAAAACAAAATGGTTTAAAATTTAATTCTGGTGAAAATACTTATTATTCAAAAAATTATAGCATTCATTCATTAATTAATGGTATAGTTATTTTTTATAAAAAAAAAAATAAAATTTTTATAGAAGTAAAAAATGTTTATTAGTAAAAAAATTTTATTAAAAAGCGGAAATGGTGGAAATGGTAATATTAGTTATTTAATATTAAATAATAAATTTTATGCTAATGGTGGTAATGGTGGTAATGGTGGAGATGTTTATTTATTTTTTAATAATAATTTTAAATTATTAAATATTAATTTGTATATAGCAAAAAATGGTTTAAATGGAAAAAATAAATTAAAAAAAGGAAAAAAAGGAGAAGATGCTATATTAAATTTTCCTATAGGAGGTTATTTAGAATATTGCAAAAAAAAAATATATATAGTTAAAAATAATTATTTTATAAAAATTTTAAAAGGAGGAAAAGGTGGATTAGGAAATTATTTTTATAAAAATTTTTATAATTCTAAAATAGCAAATTATGGTCAAAAAGGTAAAATTATTTTTATTAAATTTTGTTTTTTTTTTTTTTTAAAGAAATGTTTTATAAATATTAATTTTAATTTTTTTAATATTAACAATTTTTTTTATAAAAATAATTTTATTTCAAAAATATATATTTTTTTTATAAATTTATTATTTTTTAAAATTTTATTTAAAATAATAAAATTTTTTTTATATTTTTTATATTTAAAAAATTTTAATTATAATAATTATTGGTTAATAATTGATGGTATAGAAAATATTAATTTTTTAAAAATTATTAAAATTAAATTATTAAATACGATTTATTTTTTATTATCAAGTATTTTTTATATAGGTGTAAAAAAATTTTTTCATTATATTAAATTATGGAAAAATTCTTAATAAAAAAATTTTTTAGAAAAATTGATAAAAATAAAGTAAATATTGATAAAATATATTCTTTTATTGATAAAAATAAAAAAATTAAAAAAAATAAATCTTCTAAATTAAAATCTAAATTTTCAAAATTATGTTAAATTTACCAAAAAAAATATATTTTATGAAAGCAAATATAAAAAATAAAAAAATTATTTTTAATAATTATTTTTTATTAAATAATAAAATAATAAATATATTTTTATTAGATGGTCCACCATTTGCAAATGGTGATTTTCATATAGGACATATTTTAAATAAAACTATTAAAGATATATTAATTAAAAATTTTATTATAAACAAATATTTATTATTATCAAATAATGGATCAGATTGTCATGGATTACCAATTGAACAATTAAATAAAAATAACTTTTTGTTTTTTTTAAATTGTAAAAAAATTGTATGTAAAAATATATTATTACAAAAAAACAATTTAAAAAATTTTTTATTTTTAAATTATTATTATAAATATAATACTATGGAACCCAAATACGAATCTTTACAATATAATTACTTTAATTATCTACTTATAAAAAATGTTATTATTGTTGAAAAAATTCCTATTTTATGGTGTTTTAAATGTATATCTTCTTTATCATATTCAGAAATATTATATAAAAAAATAAATTCTTATTCTTATTATATAAAAATTAAATTTGAAATTTATTACATAATTATATGGACTACAACTATATGGTCGATAATAAATAATCAAGCTATTTTTTTTAAAAATAATCAAATATATATTATTTTTAAAACTAAAAAAAATTTTTTAATTTTTTCAAAAATATTATTTTATAAATTGATAAAAAAATTAAAAATTAAAGGAAAAATTTTTTCATTTTTGTCAGGAATTTTTTTTTATAATAAAAAATATAATTTATTTTTTAAAAAAATAATAAATTATTATAAAAAAAAAAATTATTTTTTAAATAATAATTATATAGATTTAAATATTGGTACAGGTTTTATCCATTGTTCTCCTTCAAATGGTGTAGAAGATTATGAATTTTATAAAAAAAAAAATATAGTAAATTTTTTTAATAAAAAATATTTTATAAATTGTTTAAAATTATTTGATAATATAAATTTATTTTATTATAGCAAAATTATTTATTTATTTTTAAAAAAAAGAAAAATATTAATTTTTAAAGAAAAAATAATACATAATTTTATGTTTTGTTGGAGACATAAAAATCCAATATTTTTTTATTTAAGTAAACAAATATTTATAAATTTAAATTTTTGTTTTAAAAAAATAAACATAAAAAATATAATAATAAATTTAATTAAAAAAATAATTTTTTTTCCAAAATTTATTAAAAAAAATTTAATTAATATGATATATAATAGAAATAATTGGTGTATTTCTAGACAAAGATATTGGGGGGTGCCAATAATTTTAGATAATTTAAAAATTTCTTTATATAAAAATATTACAAAAACTTTTTCTTCACATATAATTTTTTATTTAGAAAAAAAATATAATATATTTGATGTATGGTTAGATTCTTCTATTATTTCATTATTATTTAAAAATAAAATTATTATAGAAGGTAAAGATCAAATTAGAGGATGGTATCAATCTTTAATTATTATTAATTTATTAATTTTTTTTTCTATTAACATTAAAAAAATAATTTCTCATAATTTTTGTATTGATAAAAATGGAAATAAATTATCAAAATCTTCAAAAAATTATAAAAGTTTAAATTTTATATTAAAAAATAATAGTAGTGAAATCATAAAATTATATCTATTAGAACATGATTTTAAAAAAAATATTATTTTTGAAAATAATAATATAAAAAACAGTTCTTTTACTTATATTATTATAAGAAATTTTATAAAATTTTTAATAAATAATTTTTATGAATTTAATTTTAATAAAATTTTTTTTTTAATATTTGATTATTGGATAATTTATAAAAAAAATTTAATAGAAAAAAAAATAAAAAAAATTTTATTGAATTTTAATTTTTATCAAACAATAAAAATTATAAAATTATTTATTAATTTTATAAACTTAAATTATTTTAATTATTTAAAAAATAATATTTATATATGCAAGAAATTTTCTTTTATTAGAAACAGTGGTTTATTTACTATCTTTAATATATTATCTTTTTTAAAAAAAAATTTATTTCCAATATTAATTCTTACTTCTAAAGAATTAAATATTTATGAATTAAATTTATCATTTTTAAAAAATAACTTTTCTTTTTTTTTAAAAATTAAAAATTTTATTAATAAAAAAATTTTTTTTTTTAAAAAATTTAACATATTAAATAAATCTAAAAATAATTTTATATTGTTTTATAAAAAAATATCTTTTTTAAATTATTATTGGAAATGGTTTACTTATAATTTTTATTTTAAAAAAAAAAATATATATAATTATTGTGATTTATCAAAAAATTATATTTTTAAAAAAGATTTTTTTAAAAAAAAAAAAATTTGTAATTTTTGTTTAATAAATATATTTCATAATTATGAAGAATTAAAATTTTATGTATAATTAAAATTTTATATTATGACAAGAATATAATTATATTAAATAAACCATTCGGTATAGAAATAAATAAAATAATAAAAAATATAAATTTTAAAAAAAAATTATTTAAAAATATATTTTATAATTACAAAGAATTTAATTTTTTATGCAAAATATTAAAATTTTATATTATGACAAGAATATAATTATATTAAATAAACCATTCGGTATAGAAATAAATAAAATAATAAAAAATATAAATTTTAAAAAAAAATTATTTAAAAATATATTTTATAATTACAAAGAATTTAATTTTTTATGCAAAATATTAAAATTTTATATTATGACAAGAATATAATTATATTAAATAAACCATTCGGTATAGAAATAAATAAAATAATAAAAAAAAAAACTAATAATAATTTACCAAATAATGGTTTATTAAACAGATTAGATAAATATACTTCTGGTATTATAACAATTGCTAGAAATAATTTATTTTATTTTTATTATAAAAAATTATTATTATCAAATTACATTAAAAAAAAATATATCGTTTTCACAGAAAAAAAATTTTTTAAAGGATTTATTAATTTATCTATTAAAAAAAAAAAAAATATTTTAATTAAAAAAAATTATAAAAAAAGTTTATCCTTTTATAAAATTATTAAAAAAAATAATAATAATAATTTTTTATATATTTACATAAAAACAGGAAGAACACATCAAATTAGAAAACATTTATATCATTCTAAAATTTTTATAAAAAATGACTTTTATTTAAAAAAAAAAAAAAATACTTTTTTAAATAATCTTCATTTTAAAACTATTTCTTTTTTTTATCCTTTTATTATGAAAAATTTTTCTTTATCTTGTAATTTAACAAAAGAAATAAAAAAAAATTTTCTTATAAATTTTTTAAAATGAAAATTTCTTCTTCAAGATCTATTATTGAATCATTATTATATGAAAATGTAGAATTTATATTTGGTTATCCAGGAGGGGCAGTTTTACATATATATGATGAAATATTTAAATCAGGAATAAAACATATTTTAGTTAGACATGAACAAGCAGCGGTTCATTTAGCTGATGGATATTCAAGATCTTCTAATAAAATAGGAGTTGTGTTAGTAACATCTGGACCTGGTTATACAAATTGTATTACAGGGATATCAACTTCTAATTTTGATAATTCTTCTATTGTAATATTATGTGGTCAAGTAATTAAAAAATTAATTTCTCAAAATTCTTTTCAAGAATTAGATAATATGAATATTTCTTCTACTATAGTAAAAAATTTTTTTTCATTAAATTGTTATTTTAATATACAATATTTATTATCTAATTCATTTAAAATTTCTAAATTAAAAAAAGGTCCTGTTATTATAGATTTTCCTAAAAATTTAACAAATAATGATTTAAAAATAAGAAATAAATATCCTTATTTAAAAAAAAATTTTTTTAAAAAATATTTAATTAATATTATTTTTAATTTTAAAAGACCGATTTTTATTATTGGTGGAGGTATTAAAAATAATTTTAATAAAAATATATTTGATTATTTTATAAAATTTATAAAAATTCCATTTATTTCTTCTTTTATGGGGTTAGGTGGATTTAATTATAAAAATTTATATTATCTAGGATGGTTAGGTATGCATGGTGATGCTTGTGTTAATAATATTATACATTTTTCTGATTTTATAATTTGTATAGGAACAAGATTAGATGATAGAATAACAAATACAAATAATTTATTTTCTCCGTATGCAAAAATAATACATATTGATAATGATAAAAATTCTATTTCTAAAACTATTTTTTGTGATAAATTTTATATATTAGATTTAATAAATTTTATAAAAAAAAATATTAAAAAAAAAAATATTTTATTATGGTGGAAATTTATAATTTTTTTAAAAAAATTTTTTAAAAAAAAATATAAAAATGATTTTAATTTTTGTAAACCTCAACAAATAATAGAATTAATTTTTTTTTTAAGTAAAGGAAAAATGTTTATTTCCACAGATGTTGGACAACATCAAATGTTTACTGCAAAATATTATAATTTTAATTATAAATGCTTTATATCATCAGGAGGATTAGGGACAATGGGTTTTGGGTTTCCTGCTTCAATAGGAATAAAATTTGCAAATAAGAATAAAAAAGTTTTATTAATTACTGGTGAAGGAAGTTTTCAAATGATGATGCAAGAATTATCAACATGTAAACAATATAAAATAAATATAATTATAATTAATTTAAATAATCAAAGTTTAGGTATGGTTAAACAATGGCAAGAATTAAATTATAATAATAGATATTCTAATTCATACATAAATTCTTTACCAAATTTTAATAAATTAATCAATTCTTATAAATTTTATTCATTTAGTTTTTGTAATTTAAAAAAATTTTATTATTTATTTAGTAAAATATTATTTATTGATATATTTTGTTTTATTAATGTTTATATTAATCAAAAAGAAAATGTATTTCCAATACAAATTTTTAATAAATCTATGTGTGAATTTATTAGTTTTTTTTCTATTAAAAAATATGATAAAAAATTTAATTTTAGTTATTTATAATAAAATCAATAACGCAAATAATTTTTTTAATTATTTAACTCAAATAAATATAAAAATTAAAATATTAAAAATTAAAAATTTTTACAAAAATAATATTAAAATTTTAATTTTAAAAGATTCTTTTTATAAAATCAATCAATTTATAAAATCTTTATCTAAATGTTTATTTATAAAAAAAATATTTTCTTATAATAAAATAAAAATAATAAAATATAATAAAATTTTAATAAATAATGTAAAATTTTTTAAAAATTTTATTTTAATATTATATATAAAAAAATATATTTTTTTTTTTAATTTAAAAAAAAACAATTATGTTAAAAGTATAATGAATATTTTTAACAAAAATTTATATATTTAATGTTTTACGATAAAGATTGTGATAAAAATTTATTAAAAAATAAAATAGTTACCGTTATTGGATACGGATCTCAAGGACATGCTCAAGCACAAAATTTAAAAGATTCTGGAATTAAAACTTTTGTTTGTTTAAAAGAAAATTCTAAAAAAATAAATAAAGCAATAGAGGATGGATTTGAAGTTATAAATATTGATAAAACAATATTAATTTCAGATATTATTGTTATTTTAATTCCAGATGAAGATCAAAGAGAATTATATTATAATTATATAGAAAAAAAAATAAATTCAAATAAAACTATTATTTTTTCTCATGGTTTTAATATTCATTATAAACAAATAATACCAAGAAATGATCTAAATATAATTTTAGTAGCTCCTAAAGCTCCGGGTCATACAGTTAGATCAACTTTTGTTGAAGGAAGTGGTGTTCCTTCTTTAATTGGTATATATCAAGATTACAATAAAAATTCATTAAGAATTGCATTATCTTATGCAATGTGTATTGGAAGTGGAAGAGTGGGTATTATTGCTACAAATTTTAAAGAAGAAACAGAAACGGATTTATTTGGTGAACAAGCAGTTTTATGTGGTGGGGTTAGTTCATTAATTATATGTGGTTTTGAAACATTAGTTGAATCAGGATATTCACCTGATTTAGCATATTTTGAATGTTTACATGAAATGAAATTAATTGTTGATTTAATTTATGAAGGTGGTATTAAAAATATGAGATTTTCTATATCTAATACAGCAGAATATGGTGATTATTATGTTTTAAATAATTTTTATTATTCTATATTTAAAAAAAAAATGAAAAAAATTTTAAAAAATATTCAAAATGGAGATTTTTCTAAAAGTTTTATATTAGATAAAAATAGTAATTTTATTAAATTAAATTTATTTAAAAATTATTATTCTAATCATTTAATAGAAATAGTAGGTAATAAAATTAGATCTTTATTTAATTGGAAACATAAAAAAATAATTAATTAATTTATTTTTTTTGCGAAAATTGGATTTGAACCAATGTCCTTCGGATTATGAGCCCGACGAGCTACCAACTGCTCTACTTCGCAAATAATTAAATTATGTTGCAATATTTTTTTTTAAAATAATAAAAATATATGGTAGTTATCAGATTATCAAAAGTAAAAAAAAAAATTTTTTTTATTAATGTTATTTATAAAAAAAAATCAGTATTTGGAAATATTTTAAAAAGATTAGGATATTATGATCCTTTTATTAATTATGGAAAAAGTTTTTTTATAAATTATAAATTATTATTTTTCTATGTTAAAAATGGAGCAAAAATTAGTAAAAGAATTTATTTTTTTTTAAAAAAATGATTTTAATAAATAATATTTTGTTTAAAAAATACTTAATTATTAATTACAAAAATAATAATTTTTTTTTTATTGTAATAAATTTCAGTTTTAAATTTATTATTTTTAAAAAAAATATTATTTTTAAAAATAAAATTATATATATTGCAAATTTTAATTTTAAAAAAAAATATAATTTATGGAAATTATAAAAAAAAATAATAACGTAATTATTACTTATATAATAAATAATAAAATAAACATTTTTTTTGGAAAAATTAAAAAAATAAAAAAAATAACTTTTCAAATAATAAAAAAAAATCAAGAAATTATAATTAAAAAAATTTTTTTTGTAAAAAATCCTAATTTTATATCATTTAAAAAACAATAAATATGAATTTTTCAATTTTTGGTCTAGGAAATGTAGGTAGTGTTTTTTATAATAATTTTAGTAAAAAAAATAATTTTTTAACATTTTCAAAAAATAATAAGTTTAATTGTAATATTAATAATAATAGTAATAATTATATAAATTTATTTAAAAATAATCATTTATTTATAGAATTAATTGGAAATATTGAAATTTCAATAGAAATTATTTTAAATTCTATAAAAAAAAATAATAATTTTATTACTGCTAATAAAGATTTAATATCTAAATATATATTTTTAATTAATTTTTTATTTAAAAAAAATAAATTAAAAACTTATTATGAAGCATCTACATGTGGTGTTATTCCAATAATAAAATTATTAAATAATTTTTACTTTAAAGATAAATTTTTATATTTATTTGGAGTTTTAAATGGAACTTGTAATTATATATTAAGTAATATTAAAAATATAAATTTTTTAAATTTAATAAAAATTTCAATTAAAAAAGGAATAGCGGAAAAACAATATTCAAATGATATATTTGGAATAGATACAGTTTTTAAAACTTCTATCATAATATCAAAAATAAATAATTATAATATTTTTTATTACAATATATATTTAGAAAGTATTTTTAATATAAATAAATTTGTAAGAAAAATTTTTTATTATAAAAAATTTATTTCTTATTATTATAATTTAAATAATTATATATTTTTAAATATTTCTTTATTTTTTTTAAAAAACAAAATATTAAAATATATAAATAATTCATATAATTTTTTAATTTTAAACGGAATTTATTCAAAAAAAACTTTATTATTAGCAAATGGAGCTGGAGGATTACCAACATCATATTCAGTTTTTAGTAATTTACATTATTCTTTTAAAAAAAATTTTTTTTTAAAAAAAAAATGTAATAATATTATTATTATAAATAAAAATTTTTTTTGTTTTAATTTTTTATTAAAAATTAATTTTTGTTATAATATTTTTTATTATTTATTTATTTTAAAAATTATTTATTTAAAAATATATTATAAAAAATATATTTTAATAAAAACAAAAAAAACTTATTATAAAAAAATATTGTTTTTTTTATATTTTTTTAAAAACAAAAAATTTTTTTTTAATAAAATATTATAATGTATTATAACAGTATAAATAATAAATTAAATATTAAACAATTTTGTAATATTTTTTTTTCTAATATACCAAAAAATAAAACTTTGTTTTTTCCTTTTAAATTACCATTTTTTAATAATAAATATTTAAATTATTTAAAAAAATTAAATTATGTTAATTTTTCTTTTGAAATTTCAAAATTATTTTTAAATAATATATCTGATGAAGATCTTTATAAAATTTTATATAATAGTTATAACAATAAAAAATTTATAAAATTAGAAAAAATTAGTAACGAAAATCATTTATTAAATTTAAATAATGGATTTACTTTAACTTTTAAAGATATAGCAATGATTCCTCTGTCAAATTTAATAAATTATTTTTCTTTTAAAAATAAAAAAAAATTTATTATTTTTTGTGCAACATCAGGTGATACAGGTGCATCAGCAAATAATTCTTTTAAAAATATTAAAAATGTTAAAATTTTTACATTTTATCCGTTTAATATGGTTTCAAATATTCAAAGAAAACAAATGAGTACTTTAATTTCTAAAAATATTTTAAATTATTCAATAATTGGAAATTTTGATATTAGTCAATATTTTGTTAAAAAAATATTTGAAAATATTAAAAATAATGAAAAAATTTTTTTATTATCTGTAAATTCTATTAATTGGTTTAGAATTATAATGCAATTAATATATTATTGTTATATTTCTATTAAAAATTATAATGAAAAAAAATTTAATTTTATTATCCCTTCAGGAAATTTTGGTAATGCTCTATCTGCTTATTTATCAAAAAAAATAGGTTTCCCTATAAATAAAATTATACCTTGTACAAATGATAATTTTTATTTAGATAATTATATTAAAAATAATAAAATTGAAAATATTCTTTTAAAAAGAACTATTTCTCCATCAATTGATATATCTATTCCTTCAAATTTTATTAGATTAATTAATAAAAATTTTTTTAAAAAAAAAATTATAAATGAAATTAATAATGATATATTTTCTGATAAAATTTATAATAAACATATTATAAATTCTATAGAATATTTTTATCAAAAATATAATAAAATTTATGATCCACATACGATTACTTCAATAAGTTCTTTTTATAAAGATAATAATGATAATAACAATAACAATAATAAAATAGTTGTATCAACATCTTATCCTATAAAATTTATTTTTTCGATAAAAAAAATTATTCCAAATATTAAAATTAAATTTAATATTAAAAAAATTTTTTCTTTAAAAGAAAAATATAAATTATTTTCTCAAAATTTTTTAGTTTTAATAAATTCTATAAAAAAAAATATAAATGTATAATGAATTAATTAACAATAATTATATTAAAAAAAAATTTATTGAAAATTTAATAAAAAATAACGAAGATTTAATAAATAGTAAATTTAATTTAAATTTAAAAGTATACGATAAATATAATTGTTATATAGAAATATATCAAAATGTTGGTGGTATAGAAACTCATCAATTAATAAAAATTTTCACTGATTTTTATTTAAAATGGTTAAATAAACAAGATTTAAATACATATTTAATTTTCAAAGAAATTAGTGATTTTGGTTATAAAAAAACTTTAATTTATATAAAAGAAAAATTTTCTTTTTTTTTGTTAAAAAATGAATCTGGTATTCATAGAATTATAAGAAAAAATCCTTTATTAAATAGCAATAAAGTACAAACATCATATTTAAATATTAAAATAATACCAGAATTAATAGAAATTAATGAAAATTTAAATAAAAAAGAAATAATAGTAGAGTCTTTTAGATCAAGTGGATCTGGGGGACAACATGTTAATAACACAAATTCTGCTATAAGAATAACTCATATCCCAACTAATATAATTGTTAATTGTCAATTTGAAAGATCTCAAAATAAAAATAAAATTAATGCATTTAAAATATTAAATTATAAGTTATTATTAAAAAAAAAATTAGAATTTAAAAATTTTTTAAAAAATATTAATGATAATAAAAAATATATTAAAACTTATTATTATAATAATAATTTAATTATAGATCATATTAATAATAAAAAATACAATTTATTTGAATATTTTAAATTAAATATTGATTTTTTAAATTTATGATAATAAATTTTAAAAATTACAAAATAATATATGGTAAAGTTATTAGAATAAAAGAACCTTTTTTAGAAATAAAAGATTATTCAGGTAAAATTCAAATTTACTCAAAAAAAAAATTTTTTTTAGGAGATATAATATTAGTTTACGGAAAAATAAAAAAAACTAAAAAAAAATCTTATTATATTTTACCATTTTTTATAAAATTAATTATAAAAAATTTAAATTATATTAATAGTAATTATTATTTTAAAAAAAATTTTTGTATATATAATTTTTTTAATAATTATTTTAAAAAATTTATGTTTATTTTTGCTAATTCTAATAATATCTGCAAATATAAATCAAATTCAAATTCTAATATATTTAAAACATATATTTTTTGTAAAAAAAAATTTTTTTTTTTAAAAATTTCTCCTGAATTTTATATTAAAAAAATATTATCTAATAATTATAATAGAATATTTGATATAACAAAATGTTATAGAAATGAAGGTTGTTCAAATATACATTATTTTGAATTTAATATGTTAGAATATTATTCTTTAAATTTTAATTTTAAAAATTCTATTTTTTTTTTAGAAAAAATAATAAAAAATTTATTTTTATGTATGAATAAATTTAATGTAGAAATTTATAATTTTATTTTTAATATAAATACTTTATTTAAAAAAATATCTTTAATTGAAATTATATATATTTTTTTTTTAAAAAAAAAATTTTTGTTTAAAAAAAAATTTTTTTTTATTTATTGTTTATTTAAATGTTATAATTTAAAAAATTATTTTTTGTCAAATATTTTTTTTAAAATTTTTGATAAAAAAATAAAAAAAAAAAAATATTTTCCATATTTTTTATTATTTTTTCCTAGAAATAATAGTCCTTTAACAAAAATTTTTAATTTAAATATAAATTTTTTAAAAAGATTTGAATTATATATTTCTAATATTGAAATTTCTAATGGATTTGAAGAATTAAATGATTATTTTTTACAAAAAAAAAATTTATATAAAAAAAATAAAGATTTTTTGTTAAAATTAAAAAATGGTTTTAATTATACTAATGGTGTTGGAATTGGTATAGATAGAATATCTATGATTTTATATAAAATAAAACATATTAAAAAAATTTTTAATGAATAATTATTTATTAAATTTAAATTATTATATTTTTAATAAAGAAATTTTTTTTAATAAAATAATATTTAATAATATTAAAAAAATAAAATTTAATAATGAATTAAATATTATTTATTATTATAATAATTTAAAAAATACTTTAATTTATTATAATCCATTTTATGGTATAAAAATTAATTCTTTATTAGAAAGTATAAAAAAAAATAACAATAATAATAATAAAAAATATTATAATGAAATATTTCTTTATAGAAATTTTAAAGAATATGTTATACCTTATAAAGATTTAACTTATATATTTAATTTATCTATTGAAACATTAAGAAAAATATTAAAAAAAAATGTCTAATATTTGTATTTTAACAAAAAAAAAAAAAAATTTAAATAATAAAATTTCACATTCAAATATAAAAAGTAAAAGTTTTAATAAAATTAATTTTAAAAATATTTTTATTTGGATTAAAAAAAATTTTAAAAATTTAAAAATATCAACAAAATCTATAAAAATTATTAAAAAATGTATATTTTAATAAAATTAAAAAGTAGTAAAAGTTATTTTTTTTATTTAAAAAAAAAAAATAAAAAAAATAATAAAAAAATAAGTTTATTAAAATTTGATCCTATTATTAAAAAAAGAATTATATTTAATGAAGAAAAAATATGATTTTGTTAGGTATTAATTCTAGTGGAATTGTTCATTTTGGTAATTATTTAAGTTTAATTAAACCAGTAATAAATTATAATTTAAAAAGAATTTTTTTAGCAGATCTTCATTGTTTATCTAAAAAAATTTCTTTTAAAAAAATTTTAAATAATAAAATATTAATAATTTTAACATTTTTAAGTTTTTTTAAAAATATTTATTTTTATCAATCTTATAATTTAAATATAATTAAATTATTTTGGTTAATTTTATGTTTTTATAATAAAAATAAAGTAAAATTTTTTAATATTTTAAATAATAAAAAATATTTTTCTTTAGGAAAAATTTGTTATCCTTTATTAATGACATCAGATATTATAAATAATAATAATAAATTTTTGTTTGTTGGGT
Organism: Candidatus Carsonella ruddii HC isolate Thao2000; assembly: GCF_000287275.1. NCBI lineage: Bacteria > Pseudomonadati > Pseudomonadota > Gammaproteobacteria > Oceanospirillales > Halomonadaceae > Candidatus Carsonella > Candidatus Carsonella ruddii. The sequence goes on along the minus strand of NC_018416.1, from coordinate 118,416 downwards.
TAGATCAAATTCAACATATAGAAATTTATAAAAAAATTATAAAAAAAATAAATAATTTTTTAAATATAAAAATTTTAAAAAAATGTATTTTTATAATTAATAATAAAATAATATATAGTTATGATAAAAAAAAAATGTCTAAATCTAATAAAAATGATTTATTTATTTTTTCTAATTTAAAAGAAATTGATTTTTTTTTAAAAAAATTTAAAAACACAAAAAAAAAAAAAAAATCAGTTTTAAATTTTATTTTAAATATTATTAATAATAATTATATTATAAATTTTTTTTATAAAAATAATAAAAATATGTTTATAAATAAAATAAAAGAAATTTTATTTTTTTATTTTTTACCATTTAAAAAAATATTTCATTATAATATTAAAAATCTAAATTTTATTGTTAAAAAAATTAATTTTTTTAATAATTATAATAAACAAATTATTAATAATAATTGTAGTATTTTATATAATAAAATTAATTTATAATGTTAACTTTATTTTATTATTAAATAAATAAAAATTTAATTGAAATAAATTATTTATAATAATTAAAAAAGTTTTTATGAGTTTGATCATAGCTCAGATTGAACGCTAGCGACAAGCCTAACACATGCAAGTTGTGCGAATTATTTTATTAAAAAAAGTAATTAGCAGCGAACGGGTGAGTAATGTATAAGAATCTACCTTTTAGTATTTTGAAAAGTATATAGAAATGTATAGTAATTCAATATATATCCTAATGGATAAAGTATGAGATAGTCATACGCTAATAGAAGAGCTTATATCGAATTAGTTAGTTGTTAAAGTAAAGGTTTAACAAGACCATGATTCGTAGTTGATCTTAGAGGATGAACAACCACATTGGGACTGAGACACGGCCCAAACTTTTAAGGAAGGCAGCAGTGGGGAATATTGGACAATGAGCGAAAGCTTGATCCAGCTATGTCGCGTGTGTGAAGAAGGCCTTAGGGTTGTAAATCACTTTCAGCAAAGTAAGAAGAAAAAATTAAATAATATTTTATTTTTTTTGACGTTTTTTGTAAAAGAAGCACCGGCTAACTTCGTGCCAGCAGCCGCGGTAATACGAGGGGTGCAAGCGTTAATCGGAATTATTGGGCGTAAAGGGTGTGCAGGTTGTTTTTAAAAATTAATTTTTAAATATATTAAAGTAATTTAATATGGAAATTAATACTTATAAACTTGAGTATAAAAGAAGAAATTAGAATTTCAAGAGTAGCAGTGAAATGCTTAGATATTTGAAAGAATACTAGTGGCGAAGGCGTATTTCTATTTTATTACTGACACTAATACACGAAAGCATGGGGAGCAAACAGGATTAGATACCCTGGTAGTCCATGCAGTAAACGATGTCAACTATTTATTAAATATCATAATAATTAATTTTATGTAAAAAAATTATGTATTTTTAGTGAAAAAGCTAACGCGTTAAGTTGACCGCCTGGGGATTACGGCCGCAAGGTTAAAACTCAAATGAATTGACGGGGGCTCGCACAAGCGGTGGAGCATGTGGTTTAATTCGATACAACACGAAAAATCTTACCTACTTTTGACATCCAAAGAATTTATTAGAAATAATAACGCTTTTAAAGCTTTGAGACAGGTGCTGCATGGCTGTCGTCAGCTCGTGTTGTGAAATGTTGGGTTAAGTCCTATAACGAGCGCAACCCTTATCTTATTTTACTAAAATTATCTTAGAACTAATAAGAAACTGCCAATGATAAATTGGAGGAAGGTGAGGACGACGTCAAGTCATCATGGCCCTTATAAGTAGGGCTACACACGTGCTACAATGAGTATAACAAAAAGTATACGCTATATGGTAACATAATGCTAATCTTATAAAAATATTCTTAGTTCGGATTGAAATCTGTAACTCGATTTCATGAAGTTGGAATCGCTAGTAATCGTAAATCAGAATGTTACGGTGAATACGTTCTCGAGCCTTGTACACACCGCCCGTCACACCATGGAAGTAACTTGTATCATAAGTAATTTTATTATTACAACGGTATGATTTATAACTGGGGTGAAGTCGTAACAAGGTAGCTGTAGGGGAACCTGTGGCTGGATAAAAATATATATTTCTAAAAAAATAATTAATTCTTGATTATTGAAATTATAGTTTTAAAAAAAAAAATGTATATAATGGATGTCTTGGTAACTATAGGCGATGAAAGACGCTAAAATGCGATAATCTTTAATGGTATCTGAATGGGGCAACCTACTAATGCAATATTAGTGTATAGTTTTACGCAAACTGGATGAACTGAAACATCTAAGTAATCCAAGGAAAAGAAATCAAATGAGATTCCCATAGTAGTGGCGAGCGAAATGGGAATAGCCCAAAAAAAAAAAAAAAAAAAAAATTATAATTTTGAATAATTTACAAAAAAAGTAATAGTCTTTTTTATTTTTTTAAATTTTTTTTATTATGAGTATGTTTAGACACGTGAAATCTTAACAGAAGAAAGGGGGACCATCCTCTAAGGCTAAATACTAATAGTTAACCGATAGTGAACTAGTACCGTGAGGGAAAGATGAAATAGAACCTTTTATTAGGAGTGAAATAGAACCTGAAATTATATACATAATAGCAATAGAAGCTGAAAAGTAACTATATACCTTTTGTATAATGGGTCAGCGACTTATATTTTTAAGCAAGCTTAACTTAGGTAGGCATAGAGAAATCAAGTCTGAAAGGGCGAAAGTTTAAAAATATAGACCCGAAACCGAGCGATCTATCCATAAACAGGTTGAAGGTAAAATAAAAATTACTGGAGGACCGAACTGGTTTCTGTTGCAAAAGATTCAGATGATTTGTGGATAGGGGTGAAAGGCTAATCAAGCTCGGAGATAGCTGGTTCTCCTCGAAAGCTATTTAGGTAGCGTCTTATAAATATAAATTAATGGTAAAGCACTGTATTGATTAGGAATTTCTGAATCATAACAAACTATGAATATTAATTTATTTATTATAGGAAACACACAATGGGTGATAACATCAATTGTGGAAAGGGAAACAACCCAGATCATAAATTAAGGTCCCAAAATCTTATTTAAGTGGAAAATGAATTTTATAATCCTTTACAATCAAAAGGTGGGCTTAGAAGCAGCCATCCTTTAAAGAAAGCGTAATAGCTCATTGATATAGATGATAAATTCAAAAAATTTAACGGGGCTAAAATAAGTACCGAAATTATGAACATTATTTTTGTGGTAGAGGAGCGTTGTGTAAATCAAAGAAGATTTATTAAAAAAAAAATAAATTGGAGATATCACAAGTGCGAATGCTGACATAAGTAACAATAAAAAGTGTGAAAATCACTTTCGCCGAAAAATTAAGGTTTTCTATTCAACGATGATCGAAATAGAGTTAGTCGTAACCTAAGATGAGGTTGAAAAACGTAATCGATGGAAAAAAGATTGATATTTCTTTACCATTAATATTGTGATGAAATGTTTCGATAAGTTTTTTAAATCTAGTAAAGGAAAATTAGATTAATAATAAAAAAAATTATAACCAAGTAAATCTAGTTATATTATTTAATTATTTAATAAAATATTAATAAAATTATATCGACAAGAAAAGTTTCTAACATAAAAAATATTAATGTACGTACCGTAATCCGACACAGGTAATTAAGTAGAAAATACTAAGGCGTGTGAGATAATCTAAGTGAAGGAACTAGGCAAAATAGTATCGTAACTTCTGGAGAAGATACACTAGAATATTTATAAATTCTTTATAAAGAACTAGTCTAAGATGTAAGGTGGCTGCAACTGTTTATTAAAAACACAGCACTCTGCTAACGTGTAAACGGATGTATAGGGTGTGACGCCTGCCCGGTGCTGGTAGGTTAATAAAGAATGTTAATTTAAAAAATAAAGCATTTAATAAAAGCCCCAGTAAACGGCGGCCGTAACTATAACGGTCCAAAGGTAGCGAAATTCCTTGTCGGGTAAGTTCCGACCTGCACGAATGGCGTAATGATGGCCACGCTGTCTCCATTTAGAACTCAGTGAAATTGAATTTGCTGTGAAGATGCAGTGTATCTACGGCTAGACGGAAAGACCCCGTGAACCTTTACTATAACTTCACATAGAATATTGGGAATTTTTGTGTAGGATAGCTGGGAGATGATAATCTATAAATGCTAGTTTATAAGTAGTCAACCTTGAAATACCAGTCTAAAATTTTTGATATTCTAATATATAATGTAATCCATTATGTAAAAAATGTGTAGTGGGTAGTTTGACTGGGGCGGTCTCCTCCTAAAAAGTAACGGAGGAGTACAAAGGTACTCTCAATACGTTTGGAAATCGTATGTTGAGCATAAGAGCATATGAGTGCTTAACTGTAAGATAGACATATCAAACAGATACGAAAGTAGGTTCTAGTGATCCGATAATTCTGTATGGAAAGGTTATCGCTCAACGAATAAAAGGTACTCCGGGGATAACAGGCTAATATTGCCCAAGAGTTCATATCGACGGCAATGTTTGGCACCTCGATGTCGGCTCATCACATCCTGGAGCTGGAGTTGGTTCCAAGGGTATGGCTGTTCGCCATTTAAAGTGGTACGCGAGCTGGGTTTAGAACGTCGTGAGACAGTTCGGTCCCTATCTACCGTAGATTAAGAGATTTTGAAAGAATCTGTTTTTAGTACGAGAGGACCAAAATGGTCAAACCACTGGTGTTCCGATTGTTATACCAATAGCATAGTCGGTTAACTAAGTTTGAAATGATAACTACTGAATGCATATAAGTAGGAAGCATATCTTAAAATAAATCTCCAAAGAGTATGTTGCTCTTCTTAAAATAACTTAAAGAACATAAGTTTGATAGATATGATGTGTAAAAACAGCAATGTTTTAGCTAACATATACTAATTTATTATGAGTTTTAAAACTATATTTTTAAATAATAATATCTAATTATTATAGCAAAGTAAGAAACACGTGATCTCTTTCCGAACTCAATTTGTGAAATTATTTTGCGCTTATGGTAGCATTTAATGTGAGAGTAAGAAATAATTAGATAATTTTTTTATAAAAAAAATAATAATGAATATTTTAACATTTTTAAAAAAAAATACAAAAATATCTATAGATAGCGCTGATATAAATTTAATTAAAAATTATAATTTTGATTCAATAACTAGTAATCCAAGTTTAATATTATCTTCAATAATAAATAAATCATATAATTTAATTTTAAAAAAATTTTTTTTAAATTTTAATAAAAATATTTTATTAGATTCCGATGAATCTATTAGTTTTTATGATAATTTATTAATATATATAATTTGTAATTTAATAAAATTTATAAATGATAAAATTTCAATAGAAATACCAGCAAGAATTTCATATAATTATAATAAAATTATAATTTATTCTAAAAAAATTATATATTTATGTGATTTTTTTGGTATTGAAAAAAATAAAATATTAATAAAAATTCCAGCAACAGATTCTGGAATTAAAGCAGCATCAAAATTAAAAATTTTTGGTATTGAATGTAATTTAACTCTTATTTTTGATATGAATCAAGTTAAAAAATGTTTTGATAATAATATATATATAATTTCTCCTTTTGTTGGAAGAATAAGTGATAGTTTATATTGTAAATATGATTCAGGAGTAAACTTTGTAAAAAATATATACAATTATAAAAAAAAATATAATTATAAAACAAAAATTATGGCGGCAAGTTTTAGAAATTTAAATCAAATTATAAATTTATCATTTTGTGATTATATAACAATTTCTCCTATTTTTTTTAATAAATTAATAATGAAAAATATAAATTTTAATATAATTAAAAATAATAAATTTGATTGTTTTAATTTAAATTTTTTAAATAAAATTTCTTCTAAACTTTTATTAAATGGAATAAAACAATTTGATAATGACCATAATAAAATGATAAATTTATTATCTTTTTTAATTAATAATTTTAATTAATTTTTATAGGGATATTATTATAATTCCAATCATATGAACAAAGAGTATTTTCATTTGTATTTATAAAATTCAACATTTTTATTTTTTTTATTATTTCAATAATAGATCTACCAATATTTATATCAATAATTTCTATACTTCTAATTATTAAATTAGGATCAATAATAATTGTTGCTCTCAAAGAATTTCCATCTTTTTTATTTAAAATATTAAAATTTTTTGAAATATTATGGTTAAAATCAGATATAAAAGGAAAATTTATAAATTTTAATTCATCAATCCATTTTTTATGTGTATAATGACTATCTGTTGATATAGCATAAATATTAGTATTATTAATTTTAAATTCATTAATATTTTTTGAAATATCTTTTAATTCTATTGGACATATAAAAGAAAAAGAATAAGGAAAAAAAAAAAAAACATTCCATTTATTTTTTAAATCTTTTTCTTTTAATTCATAAAATTTCTTTTTATAATATGAAATATTTTTAAATGGTTTTATTCTTGTATTTAACATATAATATTTTTTTAATTTTAAAAAATATTTCAAAATAATTTTTTTTTTTTATAATTATAAATTTATTTTTTATTTTTATTATAAAAATATTTTTAATAACAATGTTTTTTATATAAAAATTAATTAAAAAATTCCATTCTTTTGATAATATAAAATTTTTTATAGGAAATAAAATTTTTGTTAAATAAATAAATATTTTTTTTGAAAAAAAATTTTTTTTTATTTTTTTTTTTTTTTCAAAATTAAAATTTTTTAAATAAAATATTAAAATTTTTTTTTTATTTTTATAATAATTATATATATTTATTTTATTATTTAAATAATTTTCTTTTTTTAAAATTAAAAAAGATTTTTTATTATTAATATTAAAAATTTTATTATCATTAAAAATATTTTTTATTAAAACAATTCTAATTTTATTAATATTTTTTTTAATTTTATTAAAATTAATAATATTATTAGTTTTAGAAATTTTTTTATTAAATTTATCTTTAATTAATCCATGAATAATAATTTTTTTAATTAAAATATTTTTTTTTAATAATGTATTTATAATAATCATTTTTATCAACCAATAAAAAATAATATCAAATCCAGATAAAATTAAATCTAATTTTTTATTATGTTTTATATAATTAAATATAATCCAAAATGAAGAATTAAACCATGTATCAAAAACATCTTTTATTTTAAAAAAAATAATATCTCTATTTTTTTTATATAAATAAACATTTTTATTATTATCAACAAAAATTGGAATTCTTGTACCCCAATTAATTTGTCTTGAAATACACCAATTATCTATATTTTTTATCCAAACAAAAAAAATTTTTTTATATTTATTAGAACAAATATAAATTTTTTTTATTATTTTTTTTAAAAAAATTATATTTTTTATTTTAAAATACCATTGATCAAATATTTTATTTTTTATAATTTTTTTATTGTATAAATATTTATAAGAATAATATTTTTTAATAGATATAATATAATTATTTTTTTTTAAATAACAAAAAATATTTTTTTTAATTTTTTTTTTATAAAAAAAAATTTTTTTCTTAGTTCTAATAAAAAAATTTTTTTTAATTTTATAAAAATTTATTTTTTTATTTTTTAATATTATTTTTTGTTTGTTTTTAAAAAATATTAAATAATCAAAATTATTTATATTAGGTGAAATGTTTAATATTTTATTTTTTAAACAATAATAACTTATAATAAAATTTATTTTAATTTTAAAAGGAGATAATAAAAAAAAATTTTTTTTATTTTTTATATTTAAATATAAAAAAGTATTATATAATAAAGATTTTAAATTTGATGTTTTTGAAATTAAAAAAAAATTTTTTTTTTTATATTTTAAAAAAAAATTTGTTTTATAAAAAATTTTTTTTTTTATTTCAAAATCAGATATAATTTTTTTTTTATAAAAATTTTTATGTTGTTTTTTTATAAAAATTAATTTTTTTTTATAAAAAAAATAAAAAAATTTTTTAATATAATTTTCATATTTTTTATTAATTGTAAATTCAATATTTTTATTTATTATATAAAAATTTATAAATTTTAATTGATAAAAAAATTTTTTTTCTAATTTTTTTTTTTTTTTTTTAATTATATTTTTTTTTTTAAATTTTATTAAAGCAGATATTCCTGCATGATCAAAACCAAATATATATTTTATTTTATAACTTAATAAAATTTTATATTTTATAATTATATCAATAATAAAATATTGAAAGAAATGCCCAATATGCATTTCTCCAGTTATATTAGGAGGTGGAAGAACAATTTTAAAAATTTTTTTTTTACAAAAATTATGAATATTGAACATATAAAAAAAATTGAATGCTTATCAACTGGTTCTTTAAACTTAGATAATGTTTTAGGATTAGGTGGTTTACCTTATGGAAGAATAATTGAAATTTTTGGTCAAGAATCATCGGGAAAATCAACATTATCGTTTTCTATAATAAAAGAAGCACAAAAGGTTGGGGATATATGCGCATATATAGATGTTGAACATTGTATAGATTTAAATTATTTAGAAAATTTAGGAATAAATATAAATAAATTATTAATATTTCAACCTAATAATGGAGAACATGTTTTTGAAATTTGTTATAAATTAATAAATACAAAAATGATAAATATAATTATTATTGATTCTATAGCTGCTATTGTATCTCAAAATGAAATAAATTTTTCAGATAATTGTATAGGATCTCATGCAAGATTAATTTCAAAAGGTTTAAAAAAATTAATTTCTATTATTAGAAAAAATAATATTTTATTTTTATTAATTAATCAAGTAAGAACAAAAATAAATAATTTTTTTTCTAAAGAAATTTCTACAGGAGGTAATGCAATTAAATTTTATTCATCTATTAGAATTGAATTAAAAAAAATAGGTTTTTTAAAAAATGAAAATAATATTATTGGTCAAGAAGTTAAAATTATTATATTAAAAAATAAATTATCTAAACCATATAGAGAAACAAAAATACAAATAATATTTGGATATGGTATTTATAAAATAAATGAGATTTTTAATTTTTCTATTAAATTTAAGATATTTAAAAAATATAAAAATAAATTTTTATTTGAAAATACTTATTTTGATAAAAAAGAAATTATTAAAAAATTATTATTAGAAAAATATTTTTATAAAAAAATAGAAAATTTAATTAAAAAATGTTTAATTTTATAAAATATTTTAATATTTATAATTTTTTAATAATTGGAACACAGAATGTTATTTCAAAAAATAATAGTTTATTATTTAATAATTCTGGTTTTTCATCAATTAAAAAATTATTAATAAATAATAACAATAATATTGTTTCTTATCAATATTGTATAAGATTAAAAGGTATTTTTAATGATTTAAAATATAATAATGATGGTATACATCAAACTTCTTTTTTAATGTTAGGAGTTTTTAAAAAAAATAAAAATTTATTTAAATTATTATTTTTATCATTAAATTATATTTATTATATAAAAAAAATAAAAAAAAATAAAATTTTTTTTACTGTTAATAAAAATGATTATTTTAATATAATAATTTTATTATTATGTAAAATTAATGTAAAAAAAATTATTTTTACAAAAAAAAATATATGGAAAATTAATAAAAAAGGTTATTTAGGGTTTTGTATAGAAATATATATACTTAAAAATAAAAATTTAATTGAAATTTGGAATTTTGTTGACATTAAATTTATAAAATTTAATAAAATAATAAAATTAAAAAATAATATAATTGATTCTGGTTTAGGGTACAATAGAATTTGTAATTTTAAAATTTATAATTTAAGATTAAATGATATTTGTAATACTATATATTTAATAATAAATAATATTTGTTTAAATTTTACAAAAAATCATATTTTTATTTTAAACAAATTAATTAAAATTATTATTAAAATAATCTTAATAAAAAAAATAAGTATTTTTAAAATATTTATTTTATTTTTTTTAATTAAAAAAAAATTTTTTTTTAAAAACAATATTTTTTATTTTTTAAATTATATTATTAAAAAAGAATTTTTTTTTTTATTAAATATAAAAAAAATTAATATAAAAAAAATAAATATTAAAACATTAAAAAATATGAATGAGACATTTGGTATACCATATAATTATATTTATAAAATTATAAAAAATATTTATAAATGATAATAATTCAAAAATTTGGAGGTACTTCTGTAGGTTCAAAACAAAGAATTAAATTTTTAAAAAATATAATAAAAAAATATAAAAATTTAAAAATATACACTGTAATGGTTTTATCTGCTATGAGTGGAGAAACTTCGAAAATGGTATTTTTAGCTAGATATTTTTTTTATAAAAAAATTAAAGAATTAGATTGTTTATTATGTGTAGGAGAACAAATAAGTATTTCTTTATTTAGTATATTATTAAATAGTATAAATATTGATTCTAAACCATTAACAAGTATACAAATTTGTTTATTAACAAATAATGATTATAATAACGCTAGAATAATTTGTATTAAAAATTTTTTATTAATAATTAAAAATTTAAAAAAAAATAAAATACCAGTATTAGCTGGTTTTCAAGGAGTAACAAAATCTGGTAATTTTACTACTTTAGGAAGAGGTGGATCAGATACATCTGCTGTAGTTATTACTTTATATTCAAATGCAAAAGAATGTCAAATTTATTCTGATGTAGAATCAGTATTTTTTTCAGATCCAAGAATTTGCAAAAATATAAAAATGGATTTTGCTTCTTTTGAAACAATGTTAGAACTTTCTAGTTTAGGATCTAAAATATTATTTGTTAGATGTGTTGAAATAGCAAGAAAATATAATGTTAACATTAGAGTATTATCTTCTTTTTTAAAAAATAAAGGAACTTTAATTTCAAATAAAAAATATTTTTCTAATTCTATGGAAAGAGTATTAATATCAGGGATAACTCATTCTAATAATGAATCAAAAATAACTGTAAAAAATATTCCAAATACATACGGAGTATCATCTAAAATATTAGGACCATTAATTTCTAATAATATTTGTATTGATATGGTTGTTTATAATTCTGTAATTGGTGAAAAAAAAACAAATTTTACATTTTTAATTGAAAATAAATTTTTAAAAAAATCTATTTATTTAATAAATAAACATATAATTTTAAAATTAGGAGGAAAAATAGAGTTTGAAAGTTCAATTACTAAAATCTCAATTGTAGGAATTGGTTTAAGAACTCATAATAATGTTATAGATAAAATTTTATTTTGTACTTCAAAGCTTCAAGTTAATATTATTTTAATTTCCACTTCTGAAACTAAAATTTCTATATTAATTAAAGATTTTGATACAATTTTATTAATAAAAGAATTATATTCTTTATTTAATTATAATAATATGTTTAGGAGAAATGGTCGAGTGGCTTAAGACACTCCTCTGCTAAAGGAGTATATTTATTTATCGTAGGTTCGAATCCTACTTTCTCTATTATATTTGTAACTCATCGGATAGAGTTTTTGATTACGAATCAAAATGAAAAAGGTTCAATTCCTTTCAAATATAATAAATAATTTAAAATTTTTGTTTTTTTATTAATATTTTTTATATTAAATAAAAATTTTTTAGGAATAAACACCCAATTCTTTAATAATTTAAAGATTATATCTACAACTATTGATGCTCCTGGTGATGCACCCATTAAAAATGCAATTTTTTTATTTTTATTAAAAATAATTTTTGTTCCAAATGTTAATTTTAAAATTTTTTTTTTTTTTAAAATTTGTAACCTTTTACCTGCTTTTTTAATATAACTTTTTTTTAACAATTTTGTAAAATTAAATAAATCAAATATTTTTTTTTTTTTAGTTTTAAAATTTTCTTTAATTAAATAATTTATTATTGAATAATTTTTAATAGTAAAAAAAATAAAATTTAATATAAATTTTAAATTTATATTTTTAAAAATAGTTTTATTATTATTAACTAGTACTTTAAATGTTAAACCTGCAAATGGACCAAATAAAATTTTCTTTTCATTAAAAATAGTTCTTATATCTAAATGTGGAATACTCATTGGTGGATTATTTTTTAAAGTTTCGCTATAAATTTTTAAATTATGTTTAATTATATTACTTTTTTTTTCATTTATTAACCAACTACCGTTGACTGGTAATTCAAAATATTTTCTAGATATAAATTTATTAAATTTTTTTAAAAGTAATAAAGTACTTCCTCCAGCACAAACAAATATATAATCTACTATTATTTTAAATTTTTTTAATTTAAAAAATTCAATTAAAAAAAAATTTTTAATTTTTTTAATTTTTTCAATATTGCAAAAAAAATATAAATTAATATATTTTTTTTTTGTTAAAAAATAAAATATTTTTTTTGATAAATATTGATAATTGATATCAAACCCATTTTTATAATAAGTAATACTATAATTTTTTTTTATTTTTTTTTTTTTAATTAAAAGTGGAAATATTTTATTTAAAATGAATATATTATTTGTAAATTTAATAGATTTATTATAAAATCTAATTTTTTTAAAAATGTTTTTTAATTTATTATTTTTTTTTAAAAAAAAAAATGATACATGTGGGGTATTAGAAATTATTTTTTTAAAATTAAATAAATTAAAAATTTTTATCCAAGAAAAAAAATTCTTTGTTAAATTAAATTTACAATAAATTCTAATATTTTTTTTAATAAAATAATTATTATTAATTATATAAACGTAATTATTTTCACACATTCCTGAATGTCCAGTACCAGCATTATTAATTGCTTTAGAATTTTCTAAAGAAATATTATTATTTGTTTCAAATACTAAAATTTTATTTTTTTTATTTAATAAATATAACATTAAATTTGTTATAGCACTGATTATACCAGAACCAATTATAGCTATATTATATAACATTTTTTTAATTTTAAAATTTGTCTTTTTTTTAAGAAAAGTATATAAAATATGTAAACAGGGTTGTTAGCTCAGACTGGTAGAGCACTTGGCTTTTAACCAATTGGTCATAGGTTCAAATCCTATACAACTCATATATTAATATAAAATATGTTTAATATAGTAGCGTTAATAACTCCATATAAAAAAAATCATAATATAGATTGGTTAAATTTAAATTTTCTTATAAATTTTCATATAAATAACAAAATTAATTTAATATTATTATTAGGTACAACCGGTGAAGGTCATAATTTTGATATTTTAATGTTTTTTAATATAATAATTTTTGTTAAAAAATTTAAAATAAAATTTATTTTTAATATATTTGATGTTAATATAAAATTAATTTTTAAAAAAATTTTTTTTTTAAAAAAAAATTTTTTTTTTATAATTTTAATATCAATTCCAAAATATATATTACCAAATAATGTTAGCATATTTAAATATTGTAAATCAATAAATAAATTTGGTATAAAAATTATATTTTATAATATTCCTAAAAGAAATTCAAAAAAAATTTCTTTTTTATTATTTAAAAAATTAATAAAAAAAAAATTTTTTTTTTATATTAAAAATTCTAATAATAATATAATTAATAATATTTTTTTTAAAAAAAATAAAATATTAATATTATTTGGAGAAGATAAAAATTTATTTTTTAGATCTTTTTTTTTTGGAACTATATCTGTATATAATAATTTATTACCAAAAATTTTTTTTAAATTAAATAAAAATATTATTTTATATTTTAAAAAAAATAATTTTGAAATAAATCCAATTTTAATAAAATTTTTTTTATCTAAAAGTTTTTTAATAAAAGGTATATTTAATAATTTATTATTTGGAATAAATCCTTTTTTTTTTACCCAAAGTCAGACTTGAACTGACACGTTTATAAAACCAGGGATTTTAAGTCCCTTGCGTCTACCATTCCGCCATATGGGCAAAAAAAAAATAAAATAAAACCAAAACTGGAATCGAACCAGTTTATATGGGTTTGCAACCCACTACATAACCAATATGTTATTTGGTTACAAAATAAAAATATATTATTTATAATTTGTCAATATGAATAAAAAAAAAATTGTATTAGCATATTCTGGAGGGTTAGATACTTCTGTTATAGTTAAATGGTTACAAAAAAATAAATTTGAAGTTATTACTTTTACAGCAGATATTGGTCAAGGAGAAGAAGTAATTTTTGCAAAACATAAAGCTAAAAAAATGAATGTTAAAAGAATATATATCAAAAATTTAAAAAATGAATTTATTAAAAATTATATATTTCCATATTTAAGATCTAGTATAGAATATGAAAATTTTTATTTATTAGGAACTGCATTATCTAGACCTTTAATTTCAAAAGAATTAATGAAAATATCATATTATGAAAAAACAAATTATGTAGCACACGGATCTACTGGAAAAGGTAATGATCAAATTAGATTTGAATTAGGATTTAAATATTTTAACCCAAATATAAATATAATAGCTCCTTGGAGAGTATGGGATATTAATACTAGAGATAAATTATTAAATTTTTGTATAGAAAATAATATTAATATAAATAAAAAAACAAAAAAATTTTCTATAGATAAAAATATTTTTCATAATTCTTATGAAGGAGGTGATTTAGAAAATATTTTTTTTGAACCAGAAGAAAATATGTGGGAAAATACATTATCTAATCAAATTAGTATAGATTATCCTATATATTTTACATTAACATTTAAAAATGGAGATTTAATAAAATTAAATAATAATTTTTATAATATAGAAGAATTATATTTAAAATTAAATAAACTAGGTTCCATTTCTGGTATTGGAAGAATTGATATAATAGAAAATAGATATATTGGAATAAAATCAAGAGGATGTTACGAATCACCTGGTGCTACTATAATAATGTTTGCTCGTAAACATTTAGAAGATTTAGTTTTAGATAAAAAAATATTTGATTTAAAAAAAAAAATTTCTTATGATTATTCATTATTAGTATATAATGGATATTGGTGGTCACCTGAAAGAATTATGCTTCAAAATATTATTGATTATACACAAAAATATGTTAACGGTGTTATAAAATTAAAAATTTATAAAGGTGTTATTACTATTATAAATAGATTTTCTAATAATTCATTATATAATTCTAAGAATTCTTCTTTTAATGAAATTTCAGAAAAATTTTCACAATTTGATTCTAGTGGTTTTATAAATATTAATAGTTTAAGAATAATTATTTAATGCAATTATTTTTACAATTAATTTTACAATAATTACATATATTACATTTAAAAAAAATTTTTTTTTTTTTAATAAATATTTTATCTTTTGGGCAAAAAATAATACAATAATTACATTTTATACAATTTAAAGTTTTTTTTTTAATATTATATAATAAAAAATTTTTAACTTTCATATTTTTTTTATTTTAAAAAAAGTATTATTTTTAAATATTTTTTTTTTTATTTTTTTGTTCAAAATTTTTAAAAAAAAATTAATTATTTTTATATATATAAAAAATATTTTTGAATTATAATTATAAATTAAAAAAAAATTTTTATTTTTCCAAAATTTATTTAAATCAATAATTTTATTTATTTTATAAATAATGTTTAAATTATTTTTAATTATATTATTTAAATTAATTTTTTTTAATAAAAATAAATTAAATTTATTTTCTTTAAAAAAAAAAAAATCACTTATTTTATTATCAAAAAAAAGAAAAAATTTTTTTATTCTAAAATAAAAGTTTATTATTTTATTTAAAAAAATTTTTTTATAAAATAATTTTATATTATTTATATCTAAATTTATATCTTTTATATCATTTTTTAAGTTTATTAAAAAAAAAAATTTAATTAAATTTTTGTTTAATATTGGGATTTTAATTTTACTTGATTTTGATATTTTTTTATTATAATTTATAAAACCATGTAAAAAAATTTTACTTTTATTAAAATTTAATATTTTTAATATTATATTAAATATTTTATGAAAATAAATAATATCTTTACCAATAAAATTTGTAATTTTTTTAAATTTATTTAAAAATAAAATATTATTAGAAATATAACTTATAATAGCATCATACCATACATAAAAATATGTTTTATTTTTTGATATAACACGAATACCACAATAAATTTGATTTCTAGTAAAATCCCAATCATTAAAAATATAATTTTTAAAAAAATAACTATTAATACGTTTAATAATAATATTTTTAAATTTTTTTATTTTAAAATAAAATATATTTTTATTACATTTTATACAAAAAAAAAATTCAATTTCAATTTTACATATTTTACATATTTTTTTTATGTATTTATCAGGGATAAAAAAATTTTTTTTTTTATTAAAAAATCTAAAAATAGATTTATTATAAATTTTATTATTATCACATAAATATATAAAAATCCAATTTGTAATTCTTTTATTAATAAAAGTATTTGTTTTTTTTTGAGAAAAAAAAAAATTGAAATATTTAATTTTTTTTTTATTTAAAAATTCTATTTTTAAAATATTATTTTTTTTTATTAAACCATGACAATCTAATCCTGTAAAAATTTTACATTTAAAATATTTTTTTAATAAAATATAGTATATATTAGAAATATACATTTCATAAATATGTCCAACGTGTAATATATTATTAATATATGGTAATGCTATTGTAATTAACATTTTTGATAACAATATTTTTTATTTTTATCATTAGAAAAGTTAAAAACCTTTAATTTATATTTTTATAAAAATAGGGTTTATAACTCAATGGTTAGAGTATAGGACTCATAATCCTCTAGTTGTAGGTTCAACTCCTACTAAACCCAAAAAAATAATGAATTTTAATAGAATAGCTATTACACCAAGTGGTGTACCTCATTTAGGTAATATTTATATTTTTTTTATTAATTATATTTTAAAAAATAAAATTTTAAATAATTTATTTTTAAGGATTGATGATACTAACAAAAAAAATAATAAAAATATAAATATATTTTTTATTATAAAAAATTTAAAAAAAAATGGTATTTTTTTTAAAAAAATATTAAAACAAACTAATTTTATAAATTATTATATAAAAAAAAATTTTTTTAAAAAAAAAAATTGTTATAAAAAAATATTTATTAATAATAAAATAAAAAAAAAAAATTTATCTTATTCAATAAATATTATTATTAATAATTCTAAAATTTTTTTTTTTGATAATAATTTTAAATTATTAAAATATAAAATTTTTTTTCATAATTTTGTTTTTATTAGATCTAATATGATACCAATTTATCATTATTCATCAATAATAGATGATAATTATAATAATGTAAACTTAATTTTAAGAGGGAAAGAATGGTTAAATCAAATTCCTTTTCAATTAAATTTAATTAAAAAAATAAAATTAAAAATTAATTTTCATCATATTTCTAATATAAATAATTTAAATAATAAAAAATTATCTAAAAGAAATTGTTCAAAAAATACATTAAATAATATTTTTTTTTTTAAAAAAAATAAATTAATGTTTTTTAACAATAAAGATTATAAATTTATATCATTAGAAAAAAAAAAAAAAACAAAAACAAAAATAAACAATTATATTATGATAAATTTATTATATTTTATAAAAAACATAAATATAGAAAATTTTTCTTTATTTTTAAAATCAAAAATATTATATTTAAAAGATGCAAAAATAGAAATAAATTTTTCAAATTTAAATTTTTTTAGTAAAATTTTTAAAAATTTAAAAGAATTAGATTTAAACAATAAAATTTTATTATTTATAAATAATATTAAAAAATATGAATTTATATGAATATGAATCTAAAAAAATATTAAAAAAATTTAATTTTTTAATATTAAATTCTTATTTAACAAAAAAAATATTTTTTATAAAAAATAAAATATATAAAATACAAGTACATTCTGGTTATAGAAAAAAAAATAACGGTGTTATTTTAATAAAAAATTATAATCAATGTTATTTTTTTTTTAAAAAATGGAAAAATTCTTTTTTATTTAAAAAAAAAATAAAAAATTTTTTAATAGAAGATTATTTATTATATGAAAAAGAATTATATATAACTTTTTATATAAATTATAATTTAATAAATTTTATTATTTCTCATAAAGGTGGAATTGATATTGAAAATGAATTAAAATTAAATTTTTTAAAATTAAAATTTAATTATTTGATTATTAATTATTCTATATTTGATTATTTATCAAATTTTAATTTTAAAAATTCTATAATAAAAAAAATAATTAAAATAATTTATAAATTATATAAATTTATTATATTAAATGATATAAATTTAATAGAAATTAATCCATTAGTTATTAAAAACAATAGTTTATTTATATTAGATTGCAAAGTAATTTTAAATAAAAAAAAAAATATTTTTTTTTCTGATAAAATTTCTAATTTATTAAAAATTAATTATATTCAATTAAAAGGAAAAATTTGTTGTATTGTTAATGGTGCTGGTTTAGCATTAAATACATTAGATTTATTTAATTATTATAATGAAAATTGTTTTAATTTTTTAGATTTAAGTGGAAAAATAAAAAAATATAATTTATTCATTTTATTTAATTTTTTAATAACAAAAAAAATATTAATTTTATTTATAAATATATTTGGTGGGATTGTTTCTTGTAAAAAAATTCTTTTTTCTATTTTAAATTTAATGTATTTTGATTTTAAATTTAAATTAATAATAAAATTAGAAGGAATGTTTTCTAATTATTCAAAAAAAATTTTAATTAAATATAAAAATTTAATAATAATTGAAGAATTTATAAAATGTATTAAAAATAGTATAATTTTTTTAAATGTTAAATAAAATTCTTTCATGTGGTTTAACAGGAAATTTTGGATATTTTCATACAAAAATTTCAATTTTATATGGTACTAAAATTGTAAGTGGTGTAAATTATAAAAAAAAAGGACATTTATGTTTAAATTTACCTATATATTCTTCTTCTTTTAAATCAATAAAAACAACAAAATGTAAAATTTCAATAATTTTTATACCATCTTATTATTGTAAAAATATTATTATTGAAAATATTTATTCTGGAATAAAAATTATTATATGTATATCAGAAGATATAAATATTTTTGATATGTTAAAAATAAAATTTTTTTGTCAAAAATATAAAATTTTATTTATAGGTCCTAATTCTCCAGGAATTGTTATTCCTTTTTATAATATTAGACTTGGAATTTTTCCAATTAAAAATATTAAAATAGGGGAATTATTTATTCTTTCTAGATCTGGTACTTTATCTTATAAAGCAATAAAAGTAGCAAATAAATTAAAAATAGGTCAATCTATATGTTTAGGAATAGGAGGAGATTTAATTATAGGATTTAATATAAAAAAATTTTTTCCTTATTTTATAAAATTAAATTTAACAAAAAAAATTTTAATAATTGGTGAAATAGGTAGTGAATTAGAAAGTCAATTTTTAAAATATAAAAAAATAAAAATTTTTTTTTTAATTTCTGGTATTTTTTCTCCGTTAAAAAAAAAAATGGGTCATGCAGGAGCAATAAATAATAAATTAAATGATATATTAAAAAAAATAAAAAAAATTAAAAAAAAATTTTTAATTTTAAATAATTTAAATGAAATTATTTTAATAAAATAGAAATTTCATCCATAGATATAATAATTTTTTTAATAAATAGAAAAGTAAATTTTAAGTTTTTTAAATTTATTTTTTTTATTTTTTTTATAAATTTTTTATTATAAAATAAATTAAAAAAAAAAAAAGAAATATTATTTATTAAAAATTTTTCAATAGGATAATAATTTCCTATTTTAAACCATAAAATTTTAGAAATATTTGGTATAATTGGGTATAACCAATAAATTATAATTTCTAATTGTTTAATTGAATTATTGTTAAATAAAATTTTATTTATAATTGACATTATATTATGTATTTTTTTTATATTTAATATATTTTTAATACTAATAATTTCTTTATTGTTTTTAATATTTAAAATAATTAAATTATTTATTTTTAATATAAATTTTTTATAAATTAAAAAATTATTTATATTCCAAATAATATTTTTATTTATTGGTTTTTGTGTTATAATTAATAATCTTAAAATATCTGATCCATAATTATTTATTATTAATAACGGATTAATCCCATTTTTTTTTGATTTTGACATTTTTTCTACTTTTAAAAAATAACTTTTTTTATTTTTTTTACAAAAAATTTTTTTATTATTTTTTATTTTATAATAAACATTATTTAATATCAATCCTTGATTGATTAAATTAAATATTATTTTTTTATTATTCAAAATTTGAAAATCATAAAAAATTAAATTAATAACTCTTAAATACAATAAATGTATATTTGCATGCTCTTCTCCACCAACATAATATTTAATAGGAAACCAATCATTTTTTTTAATATTATTTATATTTTTTGTTTTAAAATAATTTAAATAATACCATGATGATTGAAAAAAAGTATCTATAGTTGATTTTGATTTAAATTTTCTATTTTTATTTTTTTTAAAAAAAAATGGAGACCCCCATAATCTATATCTTTCAAAAGCCCAATTTTTTAAGTTACTATTTTTAATTAAAAAAATTCTTTTTTTATTTATATATAAATTTATTTTTTTTTTTGAAAAAAAAATATTTTCTAATTCAAAATTAGTAATTATTATTTTTTTATTTTTTTTTTCAATATTATTAAAAAAAAAAATTTTTATTTTGTAAATTTTCTTAAAAATATTTTTTATTTTTAAAAATAAAATTTTATTATTTAAAATAAAATTAATATTTTTTATATTTAAATAATTTTTATTATAATTTAAATATAAAAAGTTTATTTTTTTTAAAAAATATAATTTTATATTAATCCATTTTTTTTGAATTTTTTTTATTTTATTAGACCATTTAATTTTTTTTAAATTAAAAATTAATCTTTTAGTATATTTTTTTATATTAATAAACCAAGTAAAAATTTTTTTTTTTTCAGCAATTAAACCTGATCTCCAACAAATATTATTATTTATTTGTTCATTTGATAAAATACATCCTTCTTCATTATCCCAATATATTTTTTCAAAATTTTTATATAAAAGATTATTTTTTAAAAATAATATTAAAATTAAAAATTCCCATTTATAAAAATTAAAATCACATGTTAAAAATTCAAAATTTTTATTTATATTTATACTTAAATTTTTAATTTGTTTTCTCATTAATTTAATATTTGATAAAGTCCATTTTAATGGAGAAAGATTATTTTTTTTTGAAGCATTTTCTGCAGGTAAACCGAATGAATCCCAAGCTATTGGGTGTAATACTGTTTTTTTTTCTAAAAATTTAATTCTATTTATTATATCAGTTAAAACATAATTTCTAACATGACCTAAATGTAATTTTCCACTAGGATAAGGAAACATTGGTAATATAAAAATTTTATTTTTATTATTTTTATTTATGATTTTATTATTTATTTTTTTTTCTATAAAATAAGGATTTTTAAAATATTTCATTTATTTTATTTTCTAGTATAGAATTATGATTTATTTTTATAAAATGTTTAAAACTGTGTTTAATTAGAGGTAATCTGCATTTATGAATTAATAATAATAAATTATTTTTATTATTTTTATAAAATAAATTTTTTTTTATTTTAAAATAATATAATATTTTATTTTTAATAATAATAAATAATTTAATTTTTTTTTTTATTTTAAAATTAATAAAAAAAAATATTTTATATTTACTAAATATATTAATATATATTTTCATATATTCCTAAAAAAAAATTTTTTTTATGTTTTATAATTTTTATATTTATAAAATTTCCTATTATAGTATAGTCATAAAATTCAAAAAATACTAATTTAAAATTATCCATTTTTCCAATAAATATATTATTTTTAATATATCCAATTACTAAAATTCTAACTATTTTATTTAATAAAGAATATTTATTTTTTATTAAAAATTTTTGAAATAAAAATAATTTAAATTTATTATTTTTTGTATAATTTTTAAAATTATAAGAAATTGTGTTAATTCTTTTTGAATATGAAAAAAAAAAGATTTCTAAAAAATTTACTTTTTTTAAAATTTTTAAAGATTTATCATAATCAAAAAAATTTTCTTCTGGAAATGATAATATTATATCAGATGAAAATGTTGTTTTTTTTATTTTTTTAATTTTTTTTAAAAAAAATAAATATTCAAATAAATTATATTTTCTATTCATTTTTTTTAAAATTTTATTTGATGCAGATTGTAATGGTAAATGGAAATGGTTTGAAATTTTAATTATATTTTTATATAAATAAAAAAAATTATTATTAAAATCTTTAATATTTGAAGATAAAAAATTAATTCTTTTAATATTTTTAATTTTTGATATATTAAATATTAAAGAATTAAAATCAATTTTTTTATAAAAATATGAATTAACATTTTGTCCTAATAAAGTAATTTCGCAAAAAAATTTTTTTATATTTTTAATTATATTAAAAATAATATAATTATTAGAATAATAATATTCTTTTCCTTTTATTTGTGGTATTACACAATAAGAACAATTATGATTACAACCTTTCATTATTAAAAAAAAATTATTTATTTTATTTTTTAAAAAGTAATTTATTTTTTTTTTTATAAAAAAAATTTTTTTTTTATTTTTTATAAAAAAAATAATTAATTTATTAATATAAATATTACATATATTATTAAATAAAATATCAATTTTTAATAATTTAATTTTTTCAAAGTTATTAAATTCAGTTAAACATCCTGTTAATAAAATTAAATTTTTTTTATATTTTTTTAAAAAAAACCATTTTTTTAATTCTTTAAAAATTTTTAATTCTGGGTTATTTCTAATAACACAACTATTTAATATTAATAAATCACAAAAAAAAAAATTATTTTTTATTTTTACTTTAAAATATTTTAAAAAATTAAAAAATTTTTCTGATTCTAAATTATTTATATTGCAGCCTAACGTTTTTATAAAAATTTTAATAAATTTATACATGGCGGTACAAAAAAGTAAAAAATCTAAAAGTAAATCAAGAATTAAAAAAAATAATATTTTAAAAAAAAAAATATTAAAAATAGATAATTATTATAATATTAATATTAAATATTTATGTTTAAAATAATAAATATAAAAAGATTAAAAAAAGATTTAATTAACTATAATAAAATAAATATAAAATTTTTTAAAGAAATTATAAAAAATAATTATAAAAAAATTATAATTATTCTAGGACCTTGTTCTTTATCTAATATTAAAGAATTTATTTTTTATTTAAATAATATAAAAAAAATTAATTTAAATTTAAAATATATAATTAGAATTTATTATGAAAAACCAAGATCAAATATTGGTTGGAAGGGTTATATTTATGATCCATATATAGATAATAGTAATTCTGTCATTGATTCTTTTTATATAATAAGAAAATTAATGATAAAAATTTTAAATTTAAAATTTCATTTAGCAACAGAATGTTTAAATTTTTATTTTTTAAATTTTTTTATTGATTGTATAAGTTGGGTTTGTATTGGTGCAAGAACTATGAATTCTCAATTACATAGAGAATATTGTTCTAATATTAATAGTATAATTGGAATTAAAAATGATTTATCTGGAAAATTGTCATTTTTGAACGATTTTAAAATTTCTTTAATTAATAAACATTTTTATATTTGTTTCGATTTTTATAAAAAAAAATTTAGTAAAGGAAATAAAAATTTTCAATTTGTTTTAAGAGGAGAAAATTTACCAAATTTTAATTATTCTATAATAAAAAAAATAAAAGAATCAATAATTATTGATTGTTCTCATTCTAATTCTTTTAAAAAATCTATTTTTCAAATTTTTGTTTTTGAAAATATATATAATCAATTTAAGTATTATAAAAATAATATTAATGGAATTATGTTAGAATCTTATATAAATTTTGGTAATCAAAATATTTTTAATAAATTTAAAAATTTATCTATAACTGATTCGTGTATAAGTTTTTATTTATTAAAAATTATTTTGTTTAAATTAAATGAATTTAATAACGATTAATATATCAATAATTGCTCATGTTGATCACGGAAAAACAACTTTATTGAACTCTATATCAAATTTTTGTAAAAATTTTTTTAATTATAAAAAAAAATTTTTTCTAAAAAATAATTATTTATATACTATAAAGTTTAATTTTATTACAGTGTTATATATTAATTTTTTATTAAATTTTATAGATTGTCCAGGACATTTTGATTTTATTAATGAAATTTATAAAATAATTTTTTTTTGTGAAATATCATTTATTATTATTGATATAAATAAAGGTATTGAAACACAAACTTTGTTTTGTTATAATTTATCAAAAAAATTTAAAAAAAAAATTATTATTTATTTTAATAAAATTGATATATTTTTAAAGTATAATTTATTAAAACAAAAATTTTTTTTATTTAATAAAAAACAAAAAATTAATTTTATAATATCTAAATATAGTATTGGAATAGAAAAAATTTTTTTTTTTAATTTTATAAAAAAAAAAATTAAAAAAAAATCTTTTTTTATATTAGATAAAATTTCCAATATTAAAAATGAAAATATATTTATAATAAAAGTAATATCTGGAATAATAAAAATTAATGATTTATTAAAAAATAAATTTAACGAAATATTTGAAATTTTAAAAATAGGTATTTTTTTACCAAAAAATTTTTTTTTAAAAAAAACTTTTAATAATTGTATACATTTTTTTTTTTCAAAAAATAATTTTAATAATAATTATTTTTTTGAAAAAAAAAAAAAAATTTTTTTTCAAAAAATAAATCCAAATATATATTATAATTTATTTATAGAAAATAATTTTTTTTTAATAAAATTAATTGAAAATGATTGTTCTATATATTTTGAAAAACAAAATTCTATTTTATTAGGAGAAAATTTTTTTTTAGGTTTTATTGGGTATTTACATAGTGAAATTTTTTTTAAAAAATTAAAAATATATAATTTATTTTGGGTTTCAAATCCTAAAATTTTTTTTTTATTTAATTTTAAAAATATTTGGTATTTTGATACGTTTAATAATAATAATTATTTAGAATATGAACAAATAATGTTTGTTAATTTATATATTTTAAAAAAAAATTTTTTTAAAATTATTCAATTTATATTTAATAATAATTATTATAAAATAAAAATATTAAAATTTAAAAATTTAATTATAATTAATTTTTATATTAATTTATTTAAAATTATTAATGGATTTTTTTTAGAATTAAATAAAAATATAAATGGTTTTATTTTTTTTGAATTTATTTATCATCATTTTTTAAAAAGTTATTTATATTTTATAAAAATTAGTATAAATAATAAAATAATTAAAGAATTAAATTTAATTTATGATAAAAATATTTATAAAAATTGTTATTTATTTTTTAATAAAATAAAAAATAATATAAATTATAATTTAATTGATATAAATATTAAATTTATTAATAAAAAACAAATAATTTTTTCTAAAAAAATATTTTGTTATAAAAAAAATGTTATAGAAAAATGTTACGGTGGGGATATAACTCGTAAAATGAAATTAATTAATAAGCAAAAAATTGGAAAAAAAAAAATGTTTTTTTTTTCAAATTTAGAAATTAATAAATTTAATATAATTAATATTATAAAAAATGAATTTTCAAATATTTAAAAATTTAATAATATTAGGTAATAAAATTTTTAATTTTAATTTAATAAATATAAATAAAAATTTTTTTTTTAATAGTATTTTAAAAAAAATAAAAAAAATTTTTTTTTTAAAAATAATTTCAAATTTTTTTAGTTTTTTTTTTTTTATAAGTATTAAATATATAATTTATGGAAATAATTTTATTTTTTTTTTTTTACTTTATTATTTAAATAAATATTTTTATAAAAATTTAAATTTTTTTTTAAAAAAAAAAATAAAATTAATTAATATTTTTAAAATTAATAAAATAATATTGTTTAAAATTTGTTATAAAATAAAAAGAAATATAATTAAAAAATATAGTTTAAATTTAACAAGAAAAATATCAGAAAAAACATCTTTTAAAAAAATATTAAAAACTATTTTATTGTAATAGTTTTTTTAATTATAATAATAATAAAAAAAAAAAAATGATAAATTTAAAAATAAAAAATTACAAAAAAAATATTTTTTTAAGTGAAAAACAATTTAAAAATCATGAATTTATTTTTTTAAATTATATAAAAAAATTAAATAATTATTTAATAAAAAATAATATTAATGTTAAAAATAAATTTGAATTAATAGATTTTTTATATGATTTACCAGAATATGAAAAAAATATTTTTTCTCAATTAATAGGAGGATATTTAAATCATGAATATTATTTTAATAATATTACTTTTGAATTAATTAATTGTTTTGGAGAAATTAAAAAAAATATAATTAAAAATTTTAAAAATTATGAAAATTTTAAAATTAATTTTATTAAAAATTTTATAAATTTTAATGGTTGGGGTTGGGTTGTTATAAATAATAATAAAATTTTTATGTTAAAAACTTATGAAAACAATAATCCTTTGTTTTCAGTAAATTTAGGTGGTTATAATAGTATTCCTTTACTATGTGTAGATTTACATGAACATTCTTATTATTTAGATTATTTAAATAATAAAGAGCTTTATTTAAAAAATTTTTTAAATTATATTAATTGGTTTGAAGTAGAAAATAGATTACAAAATTATTTTTTAAATAAATAATTAATGTTTAAAAAAATTTTATTAAAAAAAAATTTTTTTTTAGAAATAAAAATTTTAACTTTTACATTTTTTTTTATAAATAATTTTTTTTTTATATTTAAAAAAAACAAAAAAAAATTTTTTTTTTATTTTAATTTAAATAAAAAAAATTTTTTTTTTATATTTAAAATTAAAAAAAGAATAAAAAAAAAAAAAATTAAATCTAAAATAGGAAAAGTAAAAGAAATAAGAATTAGTATTAATATACATAATAGAGATTATTTAATTAAAATTAAAAAAGCAAATATTTTTTTGTTAGAAGGATATAATGTTAAAATTACTGTTTTTTTTAAAGGTAGAGAAATTATATTTAAAGAAAAAGGTATTGAGCTTATATTAAGATTTCAAAATAATATAAAAGGTGTTTTTTTTAAATTTTCTGATATAGAATTTGAAGGAAAATATATATATTCAATATTTATTCCAAAAATTAAAAATGAAAATAAAAAAAAAAAAATTAAAATTAATACAAAAAAGGATTATAATTAAAAAAAAAATTAAAATAAAATCTTCTAATAAACATCATTTATTAATAAATAAAAAAAATAATTATTTAAATTATAAATATTTAAATAATATAAATATAAAAAAAATAAAAAAAATTTTATGACTCGTTCAAGTAAAAGTTTACAAATAAAAAAAAGAAAAAAAATTTTATTTTATACTAAAACTTATTTAGGAAGAAAAAAAAATTGTTTTAAATTATCTAAACAATATTTTATAAAATCTTTAGAAAAAAAATATAAAAATATAAAAATCAAAAAAAGAATATTAAATAAAAAAAAAACTACAATTATTAATATTCTTTTTAGAATATATTTTGGTATATCTTATAATAAAGTTATTTGTTTATTAAAAAAAAATTATTGTATAATAAATAAATTAAAAATAATATTTTTATTATTAAAATTAATTATTTAAATAATATAAAAATTAATAAATATTATATTAATATTAATAAAAAAAAATATATTTATAATAATAAATATTTTAATTTTATTAAAAAATCAAAAAAATTTTTTTTAAAACAAAAATTTATTTTATTAAATACTCCAGAATTTGAAAATTATCATTTAAATTTTAAATTATTAAATATTTATAAAAAAGATATTAAAGGATCTTTTTTTTTAAAAAAGAAAATTTTAAGAACTCATACTTCTTGTTTACAAAATAGAATATTAAAAAATTATTTTTTAAAAAAAAAAGTTTTTAATATTGGTAAAGTATATAGAAATGATATTGATTCAATTCATTTACCAATTTTTTTTCAAATAGATTTTTTTATTAATAATTATAAAATAAAATATATTTTAAATAATATATTAAAATTTTTATCTTATATATTAAAAAAAAAATTTTATTTTAAAATAAGGAAAACAAAATTTCCATTTACTATTAATTCTTTTGAGATAGATATTTTAAAAAATTTAAATTGGTTAGAATTAGCAGGATTCGGACAATCTAATAAAAATATAATTTTAAATAATTTTTTAAAAACAAAATATATTGCTGGTGGAATTGGTTTAGATAGAATATATTATGTTTATAAAAATATAAATAATATAAATAATATATATGATTAATTTTTTTTTTTTAAAAAAAATTTATAATTTTTTATTATTTTTTTTTATAAAAAAATATATGTTTTTTTTTGAATTTTTTTTTATAAAAAAAAATAAAAATATTAATAAATTTTTTTTATTTAATATTTTTAAAAAAAAATATTTTAATATATATTTTTCAATTTCAAAAAAAAAATTTTTTATATTTTTATTTTTTTTTATAAAAAAATTTTTTTTTAAGAAAAAAAAAAAAATTATTTTTAAAAATTATATTGTAAAACTTAAAAAAAAAGAATTTTTATTTTTTTATTCTTATTATAATAATTTTAAATTTATTTTTTTAAATATATGTTTTTTTAATATAAAAATATTAAATTTTAAAAATTATTTTCAAAAAAAAATTTTTTTTAAAAAAAAAAAAAAAATTAAATTTAAAAATAATTTTTATTTTAAAAAAAAAATTAAAATTATTGGTTTTATTTTTTTAAAAAAAAAAATTTTTTTTTTATATAAAACACCTTATTGGTTTAGTTTTAATAAAAAAAAAATAAAAAAATTTATTAATTTTTATTATTTTAAAAAAAAAATTTTTTTAATAAAAAGATATTATAATTTAAATTTTTTTTTTAAAAAATATAAAAAAAAAATATTTTCAAATTTTAGTTATATTAAAAATAAAAATAAAATTTTAAATAAAAATTATTATTATATTATATATAATAAATATAATAAAAAAAATAATTATTTTGAAATAAATTTTATTAAAAATTTTATTTTATTAACTTCTATAAATTATATTAACTTAAAAAAAAATATTTTTTTTTATTTGAAAAAAAAAAAAATTATATTTGAAAAAATAAATTTTTTTTTTAAAAAAAATTATTTTTTTTTCAATAAAAAAATATTTTTAATAGGAGTTTTAAAAAAAAAGTTAAAAACAAATAATTTTAAATTGTTTTATAAAAATATAAAAAAAAATTATTTTTATAAAAAAATTTTTTCTATAAAAATAAAAATAAATTATATTAAATATATAAATTTTTTATTTAATAATGAAAAAATTTTTTTTTTAAAAATAAACAAATTTAAAAAATTTTATTTAAATGGGTATTTAAACATTTTATTAAATTATAATAAAATAAATATAAATTTGTATAAAAAAAAATTTTTTATTTATAATTTAATAATTAATATATGAGAAGATATATATTTTTAGATGTAGAAACTACTGGACTATCACCACATAATGGTGATAGAGTAATAGAAGTTGGATGTGTTGAAGTAATAAATGGATTTATTACAGGAAGAGTATTTCATTCATATTTTAATACTAATGCAGAAATAAGCTCTGATGCTTTTCAAATTCATGGTATAAATAAAAATTTTTTAAAAAATAAACCTTTTTTTTTTGAAAAAATTGATGATTTTTTAGGATTTATAAATAAATCAATTATAATTGCTCATAATGCAAAATTTGATATTAATTTTATACATTATGAAATTAATCAATGTGGAGGTGATTCTAGTTTTTTTTATAAAAATAATTTTTTTTTAGATTCATTAGAAATAGCTAGAAAAATGTTTCCAAAAAAAAGAAATGATTTAAATTCTTTATGTAAAAGGTTTAATTTAATTAATAGTAAAATTAGATTTAAACATAATGCTTTAATTGATTCTTGGTTGTTATCATTAGTAGTAATAAAAATGGGATTTTTTAAAATAAAATGAATATTATAAAAATTTATAATTATTGTATTTATATAACAGATTCTTGTTATAAATATTTATATTTAAATATTAAAAAAAATTATTTTTATAAATTTTTTATAAAAAATAAAGGAAATTTATTTTCTAAAACTAAAATTTATTATTCTTTTTATAAAATAAATTATTTTAATAAAATTATTAAAATAAAAAAAATATTTATTATAATTGATATATTAAGTTTATGTTTTTTAAATAACTCTTGTTTTCATTATCAAAAAAAAATTATTATTAATTCTCCTAATTCTTTTTTAAATTTATTTTTAGAAAATAAAATTTTAAGTAAAATAATTTTTTTATTAAAATTTATAATTAATAAAAAATTGTTATTTCATAATGGTTATTTAAAAATTAAATATTTAAATTATAAATTAAAGATTTTATCTTTATTTTTTTTAGGAAATTGTAAAAATTGTAATTTTACAAAATTAACTTTTAACAATTTTATTTTAAAAATATTAAAAAAAATTAAATTAATAAAAATAATAAAATTAAATGAATAAATTAATTTATAAAATTTTATTTTTAATAAAATGGAAAAAAAAAATTTTTCCTGTTATAATTCAAGATTATAATAAAAATAAAATTTTAATGTTATCATGGATAAATAAATGGAATTTAATAGAAAGTTTTTTTTTTAAAAAAACTTGTTATTGGTCAAGAAGTAGAAATAAAAATTGGAGAAAAGGTGAAATTTCAATTAATATACAAATTATAAAAAAAATTTTTTTTGATTGTGATATTGATTCTTATTTATTTTATATTAAATATAAATTAAATAATTGTCATTATAATTTAATTAGTTGTTATAATTATAATTTATAAAAGTATATATATAAATAAATATATTTTTAAATGAATTTAATTTAAAGTTACTTATATTTTTAATTTTTAAAATTTTTAAAAAATTAAATTTATAAAAAATATTTATATTTATTAATTTATTTTTATTAATAATTTTTAAAATAATTTTTATAATTCCTGAAATTAATAAAGAATTTGAATATCCAAAAAAAAAAAAAAAAAAATTTTTTTTTATAATTTTTATCCAAGTATTAATAATACAATTTTTTAATAAGTAATTATTATTTAAAAATTTTTTTTTTTGAAATCCTATTTTTATTAAATAAATATAAATATTTTTTATGAATTTAATTTTTTTTTTAATTTTTTTTATTTTATTTATCATTGTTTTAAAAAAAAAAAAAAAATACCGAACAGGGGACTTGAACCCCTAAGCTTTCGCTCAAGATTCTAAATCTTGTATGTTTACCATTTCAACAGATCGGTTAAATATTTATTTAATATTTTTGGAATTTTTATTAAAAAATTATTTATTCTATAATATAAAAAAATAAAATAAATTAATCTTCCTAAAGGTAAACATGATGCATTAATTGTATAATTATTTTTTTTAAAATATAATAAAAAAGGATTATTTAAACAAAGAGAAATTGAAGATATTTCTATCCAAATATTATTAAAATAATCCCAAATTTCAAAATCAAAAGATAAATAAGAATTTTTATTCAATTCTAAATTATTTATTTTAATTATTCTGAATTTTATTTTAAAATTGTTTAAGATAAAAATTATATTACTACAAATAGAATAAATTCTTTCTAAAGAATCATTTTTTAAAAAAAATTGAAATATTTCAATTTTTTTAAATTGTTGTTGACGTTTTAAACCTGAATTTTCTTTACCAAATTTTCCAATTTCTTTTCTAAAACAATAACTATTACAAATTAATTTAATCGGAAAAAAATTTTTTTTATTAAAAAATAACAAAGAATTTAAAACAACTTCTGAAGTTGGTATTAAAAATTTTTTTTCTTCTATTTTGAATAAATTATTATAAAAATATGGTATTTGACCTGAATATAATAAATTTGAATAATTTATTATTATAGGAATTGTTATTTCTTCATAAAAAAAATTTATTGTTTGAATTTTTAATATATAATTTTCTATAATTCTTTCTAAACAACAATAAATTTTATCTAATAAAGTTGATTTTATTGAACTTATTATTTTATCTATTTTACAATTTTTATTAATAAAAGGAATTTTTAAATTTAAAAAATAAATTTTATTTTTTTTATAATAAATAATTTTATTATAATTATTATAAAAATTTTTAATAAAAATTAAATTAAAATTATTATTTATTATTTTACATATGTATTTAAACATTAAATTAAATTTTGTATTAAAATTTCTAAAAATCTTTTTAAAGGTTCAGCAGCACCCCATAGTAATTGATCACCTATACTAAACATAGTAAAAATTTTATTATTAAAAGTACTTTTTTTTATTCTACCAACAAAAATATCCAAACTACCACTTATATTATATGGGGTCAAATTATTTACATATTTTTCGTTATTTTTTATAATCTTAATAAAATCATTATTTAATAAATAATAAAAATCATTTAAATTTATATTTTTTTTTAGTTTTAAAATAAAGTATTGTGAATGACATCTTAAAGATGATATTCTTACACAATTAGAATCAATTTTAATATTTTTTTTTAAAATTTTATTTGCTTCTGATTGAGATTTCCATTCTTCTTTAGTTTGACTAAAATTTACTTTTTTATCAATCCAAGGAATTGCATTAAATAATAATGGATTTTCTTTAAAAAAATTAATTTTATTATTTTTTTCAATTTTAATTAAATCATTTTCTAAATTATTTGAATTTTTTATATTTTTAATTAATTTATTTATTAAATAAGATCCTGCTCCAGATACAGCTTGATAACTTGAATTCGCAATCCAATCAATAATATCAATTTTTATTAATTTTTTTAATAATATTAACATTAAACTTACAGTACAATTTACTCCAGAAAAAATTTTTTTTTTTTTAATATTATTTAAAATACTTTTTTTATTTATAGGATCTAATATTAATTCACATTCATTATACATACGTAAATAACTAGATGCATCAATCCAATATCCTTTCCAATTTAATAATAAAATTTTTTTTAAAATTATTTTTGTATATTCACTTCCTTGACAAGATATAATAATATCCATATTATATAATAATTTTATATCAAACGCGTTGTATATATTATAATTAAAAAAAATTTTTTTAGTTGAAAATAAATAAAAATTACTGTACTTATTTATAAAACTATTTTTTAATCTATTTATTAAAACAGATCCAACTAAACCTCTCCAACCAATTATTCCAATTTTAATCATAAAAAAAATAATAATTTACTAAATCACCAAATTCATTAGTATTTACTAATTTAAAATTTTTTATATATTTTTTCATATCTAATGTACAAAATCCATATGATAAAACTTTATATATTGAATAAAATAATTTATTTGATAAAAAAATGTTATTAAATAAATATTCTAACATAATAACTAAAGATAATAAAATACCAATAGGATTTGCTATATTTTTACCGGCTATATCTGGAGCACTACCGTGACAAGGTTCAAATAAACTTAATGATTTATTATTTAATGATATAGAAGGTAACATTCCTAATGAACCAGTTAATAAACTACATTCATCTGATAATATATCTCCAAAAATATTATTAGTAATTACTATATCTAAATTTTTAAAATTCTTAATTAATTCAATAGTTGCATAATCTATAAAAATATGATTAACTAAAATTTCTTTATATTGATTTGAAACAAAATTTACTATTTTTCTCCATAATTTAGAAGAATTCAATACATTAGATTTATCTATTGAAGTAATTTTTTTTTTTCTATTTAATGATAAATTAAATCCAATTTTAACTAATCTAATTATTTCTTGTTCATTATATAATTCTGTATCATATGAATACCAAGATGGGATTGAATTTATAATTTGTTTTGAAATTCCTTTTGGTTTTCCATAATAAATTCCACCATTTAATTCTCTTAATATTAAAAAATCAATATTTTTAAATGGACATTTAATTGGTCTTATATTAGCAAAAAAATTCATTTTTTTTCTTAATAATAATAATCCTTCTTCAGGTTTAATAGGATTATTATTCCATTTATACCCACCAACACATCCTAAAATAATAGCATCCGATTCTTTACAAATATTTAAAACGTTTTCATTTAAAGGTAATTTGTATTTATCAATAGATATACCTCCAATATAATTATATAAAATATTAATTTTATAACCATAAATAATACAAGTTTTTAAAATTTTAACCAATTGTAAACTTATTTCTGGACCTATACCATCTCCTGGAAGAATCAAAATATTCATTTATTTAAATAATTAATAATTTTTTTTTTTTTTTTTAAAACAAATTCAATAATAGAAAAATTATTAATAAAAATTTTTTTATATAAATTATTTAAATAAAAATAATAGTAATTATTATTATTATATCTAATAAATTGATTATAAATATTTATATATAAAAAATTATATTTTATTATATTATTTATTTTATATAATTTTAAATTTATTAATAATAAATTATTTTTCATAGAATTATCATAAAATATATTACTATAACTTTCTGCAATAATTATTTTATATCCAAAATCTTTAATAGCCCAAACAGCATGCTCTCTTGAACTACCACAACCAAAATTTTTATTTGTAATTAAAATTTTTGATTTTAAAGTATTCATTTTAAAATCATAATTTATTTTTATTTTATTATTTAGTATAATATATCTTAAATCAAAAAATAAACAATTGGAAAATCCTTTTTGTTTCAATGTGCTAAGAAATTGTTTAGGAATTATAATATCGGTATCTATATTATTAGTATTTATATATATATAATTAGAAATTAATTTCATTTATTATGTTAAAGTAATTTTTATATGATATAAATTCTCCATATATGGATACAATAATAGACATTACAGGACTAACTAAATGTGTTCTTCCTTTATAACCTTGTCTACTTATAAAATTTCTGTTAGATGTTGATACACATCTTTCTTTTGGTAACAATTTATCTTCATTCATTGCAAGACACATAGAACATCCAGAGTTTCTCCAACTATAACCATAATAATTATAAATTTTATTTATTCCATAAAATTCTGCTTTTAATCTAATAGTTTCAGTACCTGGAACTATATATCCTACAACATTTTTTGAAATTTTTTTATTTATTTTTAATAACAATATAGCACAAATTAATAAATCTTCTAATCTAGAATTAGTACAAGAACCAAAAAACATTTTATTAATTTTTTTATTTATTAAAGTATCATTATTTTTTAACCCCATATAATTTAACATATTTAAATCGTTACTAATTATTTTTTCATCAATTTCAATTATTGTATCTAAATTAGTTCCCCATGTTATATGTGGTTTTATATTTAAAACATTAAATATATATTTTTTATGATAAAAAGAATTTTTTTTAGATTTAATTTTATCAATATAATTTATAAATTTTTTTATATTAAAAATTTTTTTTTTATAAAAATTAATTATTTTTTTATCAGGTGAAATTAAACTTATTTTTGAACCAGCTTCAATAGACATATTACAAATAGTCATTCTTTCAGAAATAGAATATTTTTCTATTTTTTCTCCATTAAATTCAATACAAAAATTTACACCACCTTTAGAAGAAATATTTTTTATAATAAATAATATTAAATCTTTAGAAAATAATTTTTTATTTTCATTTAACAATAAAATATTTAAATTTTTTAATTTTTTTTGAATAATACATTGAGTAGATATTGCAATACTTAAATCAGTAGTACCAATACCGTTAGCAATTAAAGAGATTGCTCCATTTGTTGTTGTATGAGAATCACCACATACTATTATCATACCAGGTAATAAAAATGAATTTTCAACAGCAATAATATGAATTATACCTTGTTTTGGATTATTTAAATCAAAATATTTAAAAAAGTATTTTTCTTTATTTTTTTTTATACAATTTAATTGTTTTATTTTTTTATTAAAAAAAAATCTTTTTTTAATATTAGTAGAAACATTATGATCAGATGTTGATAAAATACTTTTATTATTCCATATAAATTTATTAGAAATTATTTTAAAAGATTGAGGTGATGTAACTTCATGTAATAAAATTTTATCTACATATAATAAATATAAATCATCATAAATATTTATTGTATGATTATTTATTATATTATCATATAAAGTATTATTCATAAATTTTTTTTATAAAAATTTTATTTATTATAATAGTAGATAGCATTGATTCTATAATTGGAATTGCTCTTAAACCAACACATGGATCATGTCTTCCATAAGTTTTAGACAAAACTTCTTTAAAATTATCATTTATAGTTCTGATATTTTTAGATGTACTAGAGGTTGGTTTAAATAAAATTTTTATTATTAATGGTTGTCCATTACTTATTCCACCTAGTATTCCACCATTATTATTAGATAAAAACCCAAATTTTGAGATTTCATCTTTTATAAAATATGAATTTTTATTTTTTAAATTTATACCAAAAAAAATACTTTTAACAGCATTTATACTTAATATATAATTAGAAAATAATGATTCTATTTTTTTATAAATAGGATCTCCTAATCCAAATTTTAAACCATTTATAATAGTAACTATTTCTGCACTAACTGAATTGGATGTATTTTTAATATTATTTAAATATTCTTTTAATTCTTTTAAATAAAATATATTAATAAAAAATCTATTTAAAATATTTTTCCAATAAAAAAAATTTATTTTTAAATTTCCAATTTTTTTTATATAAGATCTTATTAAAATACCTTTAGATAATAAATAATTATTAAAAATAGCTCCACTTGCTACTCTACAAGTAGTTTCTCTTGCGCTTGATCTTCCTCCTCCTCTAAAATCTCTATAATTGTATTTTAATTGATAAGTTATATCAGCGTGACCGGGCCTAAAATTTTTTGAAATATTATTATAATCTAAACTTTTATTATCATGATTTTTTATTAACAATAAAATTGGTGAACCTGTTGTTATATAATTAAAAACTCCAGTAAATATTTTAACTTTATCTAATTCTTTTCTTTGTGTTGAAAAAAAAGAAGTAAATGGTTTTCTTAAATTTAATTTTTTTTGAATAGTATTTTCAAATAAATATTTATTACTTAAATAACCATCTATTATTGCTCCAATAATTAAACCATGACTTTCTCCAAAAGTAGTTATTTTTATAATTTCACCATAAGTATTATTCATATTTTAAAAAAATAATTTTAAAAATTTTTTTTTTATTTTTTTTTATAATAAAAATTGTTATTTTAAAATTTAAAATTAAAGAATATATAATTTTTAATATTTTAAAATTTAATATTTTAATAAAATTTGATCTATTATAAAATATAACAAATAATAAGTTATTATGTAATTCACACATTAAATTTTCTGATATATCTTGAGAAATATTATAAATTTTATTTATTATTATTTTATTAAGTAAAATATTATAATTATACCAAAAAATAAATTTTAACCCACCTCTTCCAGATTGAGAATTAATTTTTATTATATTTTTATATTTAAAATTATAAATTTTAGGATTTAATGGTAAATATATAATTTTCCATAAAAATTTTTTTTTTTTAAAAAAAGATTTAAAAATTGCATCTTGATGACTTCCAGAAAAAGCTGTATAATTTAATCTACTATACCAAGACATTCTATTTAAAAAAGAAATTTTTTCATTAAAAAAAATTTTTAAAAAATTTTTATTAAAAAAATTTATTTTTGGATTAATTCCTAAATTATAATAATTAGAAGCTAAAATTAAAAGAGAAGTGTTTCCTGATCTTTCACCATTCCCAAATAACGTTCCTTCAATTCTTTTAATATTTATTAATGTAGATAATAATGAAGTTGAAGTTGAAAAATTCATATCATTATGAATATGAATTGATAACATTGTATTAAAAATATTATTTTTTATATAATTTATAGAATTTAAATAATTATTAGATAAACAGTTTTCAACTGTAGCAGGTAAATTTAAAATTGATTTTATTTTATTAATATAACAAATATAAGTATAATAAAAACATATTTTTTTAGAAAAAAATAATTCTGTATCTGAAAAGCTTTCAGGAGAGTATTGAATAAAAAAATTTTTTTTTTTTATTTTTTTTATTAAATATTTTATATTATTAATAGTAAAATTTAAAGTTTTTTTTTTATTAAAATTAAAAACTTTTTTTCTTTGAATTTTAGATACAGAATTATATAAGTGAAAAATAACATTATTTATATTTTTAACACATTCGAAACTTAAATCTATTAATTTTTTTTTACATGGCATTAATATTGATACTATTATATCATTAGGAATTAATTTATTTTTAATTAAATAATTAATAAAATTATAATCATGTTTATTTGAAGAAGGAAATCCTAAAACAATCTGTTTTATACCTATTTCTAATAATAAATTCCAAATTTTAATTTTTTTTTTTATATCATATCCATTAATTAAAGATTGATTACCATCTCTTAAATCTTCACTTACCCATATAGGTGGTTTATGTATGTAATTACAATTCCAATTTAACATTTTTTTGTAATATGATTTTTAATTTTTTATTAAACATTGTAAGTAAACATTATATAATTGATGAAAATATTTATTTATTAGAAATTTTAAAAAATTGTTTTTTTAAATGGAGTTTTTTTAAAAAAGTAGAAAGTTTTTCTAATAATTTAATAAATAAAAGTAGAGAAAAAATTTTATTAGATAATGTAGATAATATTTTAAATGAATATAATTTAAGTAATAAAGAAGGTATACAAATGATGTGTTTAGCTGAATCTTTATTAAGAATTCCTGATATATTTACAATAAATTCTTTTATTAAAGATAAAATTTTTTTTCAAGAATGGGAATATTATTATTCTTCAGATTATTTAAAAATAATTGTATATAATTTAGCAATTGATTTAGTTTCTAATTTATTTTATAATAATAATAATGATATAATAAATGATAAAAAATTTTTTTTATATATTTTTAGAAAAGTTATTTCTTTATTTGCAAATCATTTAATGAAAAATATTGGAAAAAAATTTGTTTATTCTAATAATTCTAAAAAAGCTGTTCAAAAAGCGTTATTAGATAAAAAAATTTTTTCTTTTGATATGTTAGGTGAAGCTGCTATAACATTTTATGATGCGAATAAATTTTTTAATCAATATATAAAATTAATAAGTAATATTAAAAAAAATTTTATGGGATGTTCTAGAAATAAAATACCAACAGTATCAATAAAATTATCTGCTCTTCATCCTAAGTATTCTTTTTATAATAGAAAAGATGTATTTAAAAAATTATCATTAATTTTAAAAATTTTGATTATAAAAGTTAAAAAAGCTAATTCTTTATTAACAATAGACGCTGAAGAGTGTGATAGAATGGAATTAAATTTAGAATTATTTAATACATTATTTTATTCTGAATATTGTTTATATTGGAATAATTTTGGTTTAGTTATTCAAGCATATTCAAAAAGAGCTCTCCCTGCATTATATTGGTTAAGAACTATAGCATTTATGAGACAAACTAAAATTCCAGTAAGATTAGTTAAAGGTGCATATTGGGATTACGAAATAAAATTTATTCAATCTTTAAATATGAATTTGTATCCAGTATATATTAAAAAATTTTGTACTGATTTATCTTATTTATTATGTACTTGTTTTTTATTATCAAATAAATGTAATAATATAATTTTACCACAATTTGCAACACATAATATACAAACTATATCTTTTATAGTAGTATTAAGTAAAGGTAGACATTTAGAATTTCAAAAATTGTATGGAATGGGTGATAATATTTATGAAACTTTAAAAAATATGCATAAAATAACTTGTAGAGAATACGCACCTATTGGAACTTATAAAGATTTATTACCATATTTAGTAAGAAGATTACTTGAAAATGGAGCAAATTCATCATTTGTTAATAAACTTGTTAATAAAAATTGTAATATAATTAAATTAACAAATAATCCTTTATTAAAAAAAGAAGTAAAATATAATAAACTTTTACCTTCTTCAATTGATTTATTTGGCGGAGTAAGATTACCACATTTATTTTATAATTTAAATATTTCATTTCATTATTACAATTTTTATAAAAAAATATGTATTTATGATAAAAAAGTTTGGATAGCTTATTCTTTTAATAATTCTATAAAAAACAATATAAAAATTTATTCTCCTATAAACAAAAAAATTTTTTTAGGAATAGTTAAACAAGATATTAAAATTAATTTTTCAATAAAAATTTTAAAAAAATCATTTATTTTTTGGAAATTAATTAGTATTAATAAAAAAATTTTTATAATAAAAAATTTTATTATTTTATTAAAAAAAAATTTTATTGAAATGATTATTTTATGTTGTAAAGAAGCGGGTAAAACAATTTTAGATTCAATTTCAGATATAAAAGAGGCTATTGATTTTTGTAAATATTATTCTAATCAAGCTTTATATATTTACAATAAATATAATTTACCAAATTACACAGGAGAAAACAATATTTATTATTTAGAAGGAAAAGGGGTTTTTGCAACAATTAGTCCTTGGAATTTTCCAGTTGCAATTTTTTGTGGTCAAACTATATCTGCTTTAATATCAGGAAATGTAGTTTTAGCTAAACCTGCAGAAAGTACTTCTATAATAGCATATAAAATTTTTCAATTATTATACAAATCTGGTTTACCTATTAGTGTATGTCAAATAATATTTGGTTCTGGTTCAAAAATTGGAAATAGAATTTCTTTTCATAAAGATATATATGGTGTAATTTTTACTGGTTCAAATAATGTTGCTAATACTATTAATAGAAATTTATTAATGAGAAATAATAGACCTATTCATAAATTAATAGCAGAAACTGGTGGTATAAATGCAATGATTGCTGATTCTTCCACTTTAATTGAACAATTAATATCAGATGTTTTAGAATCATCTTTTAAAAGTTGTGGTCAAAGATGTTCAGCATTAAGAATGTTATATTTACATGAAGAAATTTATGAAGAATCATTAAAATTAATATTTGGCGCTATTAGAACATTTTCTTTAGGAAACGTTTTAAATATTTCTAACGATATAGGTCCAGTAATAAGTAATAAAAATAAAGTTAAATTAGTTTCTTATTTAAAATCCTTAAACAAAGATGATGTTTTTTCTGTTAATAATTATAAATATGATAATGATAATAATTATATTTTTCCTCATGTAGTAAAAGTAAATGGTATTTCAGATTTAAAATCGGAACAATTTGGTCCAATTTTACATATAGCAATGTTTAATAATTTTCAATTAAAAGATATAATTAATGATATAAATAACTCAGAATTTGGTTTAACATTAGGAATACATAGTAGAAATGAATCTTTTTACAAATATGTTGCTAATAAATTGAATATAGGTAATGTTTATATTAATAGAAATACAATTGGTGCTATTGTAGGTATGCAGCCTTTTGGTGGATGTAATTTTTCTGGTACAGGACCAAAAGCAGGTGGACCAAATTATTTAGTATCATTAATTAATGAAAAAACAGTTACTATAAATACTACTGCTCAAGGAGGGAACGTTGAATTATTAAATGAATAAATTAAATTAAATTAAATTAAATAATTATTTTTATTATAATTATAATAAAAATATGTAATTTTTTTTTTAATTGATATTAAATCAGAACCAATAATTATTTTATTAAAATAATTTTTAATTAAAAAAAAAATTTTTTTTTTAATACCTCCATCTATATTAGAATCTTTATTAAAAATAAATTTAGTTTTAAACAAAAATTTTTGATTGCTAAAACCTGGTATAACTGACATTATTAATTTTTTTTTTTTTTTAAAATAAAATATATAATTATGACAAAAATTATTTCCTATAGAAAATATATTTTTTTTTAAAATATTGTTTTCAAAATGATTAATATTGTTTTTATAATTTTTAAAAAATTTACTCATTATATGTATTTCTATTAAAAAATTAATTTTTTTTAAAAAAAATAATATTTTTATAATTTCATAATAATTAAATGAAATATTTTTTACATAGCTAAAATCCATACAATCTATATGTATTTTATTAAAATTTGAAGATATAATTTTTAAAATCTCATATTTTATATAATTTTTTTTTATTGATAATATTGATAAATAAATTTTTTTGGAAAGACAGGGATTCGAACCCTGGAAAGAATTAACTTTTTCGGTTTTCAAGACCGATACAATAAACCACTCTGCCATCTTTCCTAATATATATATATTATACATTTTTTTAATTTAAAATTTTATATTTAAAAATTATTAATTTTAGAAGAAATT
Organism: Candidatus Carsonella ruddii HC isolate Thao2000; assembly: GCF_000287275.1. Lineage (NCBI taxonomy): Bacteria > Pseudomonadati > Pseudomonadota > Gammaproteobacteria > Oceanospirillales > Halomonadaceae > Candidatus Carsonella > Candidatus Carsonella ruddii. The sequence continues at coordinate 75,961 of NC_018416.1, read as the reverse complement.
ATAATTTTTTTATATTTGTTATATGTTATTGAATTTTTAATATTTATATTACATATTAAACTTAAAAATCTTTCTATACCAATTGCAATTCCACAATGTTGTGGTATACTTTTTTTATAAAAATTTAAAAATTTTGATTTTTTTTCTTTTAAAAAAAAAAAATTTTTTTTTTGAATATAAAAATTTATGTTTCTAATTGAACCACCACCAACCTCTATACCGTTTAAATTTATATCATATGATAAAGATTTAGAATTATTAATATTATAAAAATTATTTTTATATGATGTAAATTGATGATGTTTTATGTTTTTATTTTTAAAATAATAAAAATTTACATACCAAATAAAAATTAATTTTAAATTTAATAAATTATAATATTTTAAAAAAAAATCTAAATAAAATGATAAAATAAAATTTATTTTTTTTTTAACTAAAATAAAAATATATTTTTTTATTTTTATAAATATTTTTTTAAAAATAAAATTAAATTTTATAGTTTTAAAAATAAAAATATTTTTTTTATTAATTAAAATTTTTTTATATAAATAAGGAGTTTTAAAATTTTTTTTTTCAAAAAAAAAATTTTTTATATATTTATATTTAATAGTTAAAAAATAAATTTTTTTTTTTATATAATAAAATATTAATGTTTTAAATAATAAATTTATTATTTTTTTTATAATTAAAAAATTTGAAAATGAAATTTCTATATCTAATTGTAAAAATTCTTTAATTCTATTTGATCTTTCATCTTCATCTCTAAAACAATTTATAATTTTAAAATATTTTTTAACATTATTAAACATATAATATTGTTTAATACATTGAGGAGATTGAGATAAAGAAAAAAATTCTTTTTTTTTATTTTTATTAATTATTAAAAATTGCTTTGATCCATTTTTTGAATAATTTTCTATTAATGGTATATCTAATTCAAAAAAATTTAAATTAAAAAAAAAGTTTTTAATAAAAAATATTACGTTAGATTTAAAAATATAAAAACTATTAAATTTATTTATAATATTTTTATAATAACAAATTTCAAAAACAAAATTATTATTATTTAAATTTAAATAATAAACACCTATTAAAGAAGGTTTTATTTTAAAAAATAAATTTTTTAAAATAATATTTAAATTATTAAATAATGTTAAAAAAAAAATTTTTCCTATTATTTTTATTTTTTTTATTATAAAAAATGATATATAAAACATTATTGGATAAAATAATTTAAAAAAGATACAATATAAATAATTTTTAAAGAAAATAAATTTTTTTTATTACTTATAAATATCGGAAAAAAATTTTTTTTAACATTATTAATTACTTCATTTAAAAAAAAAAAATTTTTTATTATAAAAATACATTCTTCATTTATATATAATGATCTTATATCAAAATTCATAGAACCAAAACATACATAGATGTTGTCTATTATATATATTTTTCTATGATAAAATCCTATTCTTAAAAAAATAACTTCTACATTATATTTTACTAAAAATTTTAAAAAAATTAAAGAAGAAAAATGAGTAAAATAATTATCTGTTTTGTAAGAAACAATAAATTTTATTAAAATATTTTTATTTATTAAAATTTTTATAATTTTTATTAAATTTAAATCTAATATAATATAAGGTGACATAAAAATTATATTTTTTTTACAAAAATATATAATTATATTTATAAAATTAATTAAATCATATTTTAAAAAAAAAAATTTTTTACAAATTTCAATTTTTTTTATAGTAAAATTATTTTTTATTTGTTTAAAATTAAAATTTTGAGGTATAAAATTAGGATAAACATTTCTAATTAAACAGTGGAAATCATTCCAATATTTTATATTTGGATTCATATTAATATATTCTTTACCAACATTATTACCTCCAATCCATAAATTTTTATTGTCTATAAAAACTATTTTTCTATGATTTCTAAAATTAATTGAAAAATGATTTTTATTATATATTAACAAAAAAATTTTTTTAATATTTTTTGTATATATATTTGTACCAATATAATCAATAGATAATAAAATTAAATTTTTTATTGATTTATATATTAATAAATTTATCATTTTTTTTCCTAAAAAATCATTTTTTATAATATAAAATTCTAAATATATATTTTTTTTAGAAAGAATAATAGAATTAAATAAAGATTTAAAAAAACAAGTTCCATTAAAAAATAAATTATATTTAAATTTATTATTTTTTTTTTTTTTACTTAAACATATTAAATTATTTTTATTATTTTTTTTTAATAAAAAACAAATTACAAAAAATGTGGTATCAATAAAAAAATCATTTATATATAAATATAGGTTTTTTATTATTAATTATAACTTCTTTATAAATTATTATAAATTTTAAATTTTTTTTTGAAGGAAAAACAAACATTGTATTTAATAATACAATTTCAAGAATAGATTTCAATCCTCTTGCTCCTATTTTTTTTTTTATTGCTATATTTGCTATTTCTTTTATAGAATTAAAAGTAAATTTAATTTCAACACCTTCAATTAAAAATAAATAACAAAATTGTTTTAATAAAGAATTTTTAGGTTTAGTAAGAATATAAATTAATTCAGATTGATTTAATTCTTTAAATTTAGCAAGAATTGGTAATCTTCCTAAAAATTCAGGAATAATACCAAAATTAATTAAATCTTCAGAATTAGTTTTAAATAATAAATTATTATTATCAACTGCTTTATCTATAAAAGATGTTTCTTTACTTATTCTATCAAATACAAAATTTTCAATTCCTGAAAAAGCACCACCTGCTATAAATAATATATTAGTTGTATCTAAATTAAATGTTTGATTATTTTGTTGTTGATTTTTTTTGTCTAATAAAGAATTAATAGTTAAATTTACACCTTCAATTAATTTTAATAAGGATTGTTGAACACCTTCTCCAGAAACATCTTTACCTGAATTATAATCTGTTTTTTTTGAAATTTTATCTATTTCATCTATATATATAATACTTTTTTCTGCTAATTCTACATTATATTCACATTCATGTAGTAATTTTTGAATTATTGATTCTACATCATCTCCTACATATCCAGCTTCTGTAAAAGAAGTTGCATCTACTACTATTATTGGAACATTTATTATTTTTGCTAAAGTTTTAACCATTAAAGTTTTTCCACATCCAGTAGGACCTATTAATAGTATATTACTTTTTTCTAAATATATATTTTTTGTTTTTAATAAATGTAGTTTTTTATAATGATTATAAACACCAACTGAAATTATTTTTTTTGTTTCATGTTGACCTACTATATATCTATCTAATTCTATTTTTATTCTTTTTGGATTTAAATAATTTAAAAAATTTAAAATATTATTTTTTATATATAACATTATCTATAATTCCATATTCTAAGGATTTTTTACAATCCATAAAGTTATCTCTATCGGTATCTTTAAAAATTTTATTTATATGATTTAATGTATGAACTGATAATATTTCACATAAAATTTTTTTTATAATCATTATTTCTCTTGCATGAATTTCGATATCAGTAGCTTGTCCTTGAGCATATCCTAAAGGTTGATGAATCATTATTCTTGAATTAGGAAACGCAAATCTTTTTCCTTTTGCCCCAGATGCTAAAAGTACTGCACCCATACTTGCTGCTTGACCTGTACAAATTGTTATTACTTTAGAATTTATAAATTGAATAGTATCGTATATACTTAATCCAGATGAAACTACACCACCTGGTGAATTTATATACATAATTATATCTTTATTGTTTTCTGAATCTAAAAACATTAATTGAGAAACAATTAATGAAGATAAATTATCATCTATAGCGCCATTTAAAAAAATAACTCTTTCTTTTAACATTTTTGAAAAAATATCTAAATATCTTTCTCCTTTTATATTTTTATCAATTACAGTAGGAATATAAAACATTTTTTTTTTTTTTTTAAGGGTAAATAAAGGGAATTGAACCCTTGACAAATGATGCCACAAATCATTACTCTACCAACTGAGTTATATTTACCATACGTTTAGTAAGAATTGAACTTACAACCTTTGACTTAGAAGGTCACTGCTCTATCCTTTTGAGCTATAAACGCTCGGAATAAAAGGATTTGAACCTTTGATCACTTACTCCCAAAGTAAGTACGTTACCAAACTTCGCCATATTCCGTTTTATTTATTTATTAATTTAATTTTATTATAAAATAAATTATTTTCATATAAACAATGTTTTTTTTTTTTTAAATTTATTTTTTTTTTTTTTAATGTGATTTTTATTAAAATTATAATTTCATTTATTGAATTATATTTAAAAAATTTTTTTTTTTTTGAAAAAAAAAAAAAAAAATTGTTTAAAAAAAAATTAATATACATTAAATTAATTTTAATATTTTTTTTTATTTTAATAATATTTAAATTTAAATTTAAATTATTATTATTATTTAAAATTGATAATAATATATATTTTTTGATATTTAATAAATATTTATATATAAATAAATAACATTTTGAAAAAAAAATATTTTTTTCTAATAATATTGAATTAATAATAATTTTATTTTTAATAAAAGATGTTTTTTCAGTACATCCTATAAAATTACATAAAAATTTTATATTTTTTTGATTTATTTTTATTTTTCTAAAATAAAATATATTTAAAAAAAAAATTTTTTTTAATTTTTTTTTAGATATTATTTTATTTTTTATTTTTTTTTTTTCAAATTCAATTTGAATTGGTTTAAATTTTATATTTTTTAATAATAAATTATATATTTTAGAATTTAATTTAAATTCTTTAGTGCATATTGAAGTTTTTATATTATTAATATAATCATTATAACATTGTGAAAAATCATAAGTAGGGAAAAAACATATATTTTTTTTTTTAGTTTTTTTTCTATAAACAATTTTTTTTTTTTTAAAAAATCCAATTTTTTTTTTTTTAAAAAAATTTATACTTATAATATAAAATATATTTAAATAATTTAAATAATTAAATAATATTCTAAATATAAAACATTTTTTTTTAAAAAAAATTTTTTTTTTTTTAAATAAATAAATTAAAATAAAAAAATATTTTTTAATTTCATTTAAAAAATATTTAATTTTATGCCATTTTATACCTAACCAAATTAAATCATATAATATAAAATAATAAAAATTAATTTTTTTATTTGATAAATTAGAATTATCAAATCTAATTATAAAATTACCATTTTTTAAAAATGATAAATAATAATTTATTATTATACTAAAACTATGACCAATATGTAAATACCCATTTGGATCAGGAGGAAATCTAAATATTGATTTTTTTTTAGATAATTTTATAATTTTATTAATCATAAATATAAATTATTAAATTTTTAAAAAAATATTTATGTTTTTTTAAAATAAAATTTTTTATAACGATTTTTTTATTTAAAATAATTTTTTTTTTATATAAATAGTTATTAAATAAAAATTTATTAAAATTAAATATGTTTTTATATAAACAACTAATAAAAATTTTTTTTTTAAAAAAAACATTTTTTTTATTTTTTTTAAAAAAAAAATTAAAAAAAATGTTTTTTTTTTTAAAATTAAATATATAGTTTTTAATATTAAAAAATACTATTTCTAATAAATTAATATCAATATTATTATTATTTAAAAAATATTCATTATTTGATTTTGAAATTTTTTTATTATTTTTTTCTAATATAAAAATTAATATTGAATTTTGTTTTTTTTTTTTAAAAATTTTTTGTAAAAATCTTCCACAAATACAATTTAATAATTGATCAATACCTCCTATTTCAATATTTGAATTTATAATTAAAGAATCGTAAGCTTGAAAAATAGGATAAATTATATTGTTTATATCTATTTTGTTAATAATTTTTTTTTTAAAATTATTTTTTATAAATTTATTTATATTTAATATTTCAAATATTTTTAAAAAAAATAAAATTTTATTTTTATTTATCCATATAGAATTAAAAAAAATAAATATTTCACCAATAATATTATTCAATTGAGATTTTAAACATATAGAATTTAAAATTAAATTTTTTTTTTCAATATTTTTTTTAACAATTGTAGTAAAATCACCAATAATTAAAATTAAATTAAATTTTTTTTTTATTAAAAAAAAAATAAAATTTATTAATAATAAATGTCCTACATGAATAGAATAATAAGTTGGATCTATACCAAATTTTATTTTATTAAATGAATAATTAAAATTTCCAACAATTTTTTTAAATAAATAAAAAAAAAAATTCATATATAAATTATATATTTTTTTTTATAAAATTAATATTTTTTTTTATTTTAGAAATAATTTTACTTATTATTATTTTACATTTTAAATCTTTTTTATTATTTATAAAATGAAATTTTATTTTTTTTAATCTTTTTATTAAAAAATAATTCTGTATTTTATTATTACCAATATTTTTACACATAAATTATTGAAATAATTTTCATATTAATTTCGATATCGTTAAAATTTTTAATATTAATACCACATTCTTCATTTAATTTAACAATATTAATTAAATTATTATTTTTTTTTAAAGAATTAATTTTACCTTGAAATATTAATTTTAAATCTTTATATATTTTAATTGGGTTATTTATATCTACATATCCAAATGTGTTTAAACATCCAGCAATTTTTTTATTTTTTCCACAAGGAAAAATTTCTTTTATTAATAATTCACCAACTTTAATTTCTGTTTTATTAATATTATAATTGTTATTAAAGTATTCAATAATATCATTTAAAAAAATAAATTCTTTAAAAAAAATATTTTTTTTAAAAATTTTATTCTTTAAAAAAGAATTTATTTTACTATTTATAAGTATAACTCTATAATTAAAATTTAAACTTTTTTTAAAATCTTGTTCAGTAAAATTTCCTAATTCAATTTTAATACTAATTTTATTATTAAATTTAAGATTGTTATAATAATCAAGTAAAGATATACATATTGTATGATTATTAGATTTAATAAAATAATTATTTAATTTATTATTATTATTATTATTATTAATATCTTGTTTTTTATAATTATCATAATTATTTTTATTTATACTAAAAAAAAATTCAATTGGAAAATATATATTTTTTGTTTTAAAAATACAAGGAGAGATACAAGAATCTTTTTCTATATTATTTAAAAAAATTTTATCAATAAAAATTTTTTCATTTTTAAAATAAATATACTGTTTTGATTTAAAAGTATTATTTAACAAAAAAAACGTTACTATAAAATCATTATTTTCATAATAACTATTAACTAATATACCATTATAATTGTTATTTAAAAAATTTACTTTTTTTAATAAAGAAAAATATATTATTGATTCTTTAATTAAATTTTTAATTCCATAACCATTAATTGATGAAATTTTGAAATTTTTATAATTTTCAAAATAAATTTTTTTATTTTTATTTTTATCTATTTTATTAATACAAATTATTAAATTTATATTTTTATTTTTTATAATACTCTTAATATTCTCGTAAATATCATCATTTTCATTTTCTATTGAAATAATTAAAAAAATAAGATTACTTATTTCAACATAAGTTTCTATTACTTTATTAAAAAATTTATGCCCAGGTAAATCAAAAAAAAAAATTTTTTTTTTATAAAAATAAAATTCAAATATACTAACATTTTGTGTTATTTTCCCTATTTCTTTTAAAGAAATATTATTTTTAAATATAAAATCTATTAAAGTTGTTTTACCAGAATTAACATTCCCTATTATAGAAATATATAAAAAATTATTCACATTATCACTTAAATTAATATTATTTTTTTTTAAAATATTTACGTTAAATATTTCATAACATAAATGTTTAACATTTTCAAATTTTAAAATTTCATTTTTTTTTATTATTATTCCTTTAGCAAAAGTTAATTTTATAAATTCAATTTCTTTTATTTCTAAAAGATTTACTAATTCTTTTAACGATATAAATTCATTTATATAAATATTTTTCATAATTTTTTTTTGTACCGAAAACGGGATTTGAACCCGTATGGAAATTCCATTACTCTCTCAAAGTAACGTGTATACCATTTCACCATTTCGGTTATAAACTATTAATTTTTCTTATAATAGAATAATTTTTATTTATTGAAGAAAAAAATAACTTAATTATTGAATGAGTTGTAAAAGAGTATTTATTAAATATTTTTTTAAAATTATTTGATAATATATATTTTTTTTTTTTTTTTTTTGAAACATAAGAATTTATATTTAAATCAAAAAAAATTTTTTTATAAAAACTATTTGTATAAATTTTTTTTATTTTTTTTAAATATTTTAAATATAAAAAAAATTTTTTTATATTGAAAAAAATATTTTTTTTTTCAATATTATAAATTTTAATAAAACATTCTTGAATAGATAATCCAAAACTAATTTTTTCTCCAGTTGATTTCATTTCAGAAGAAATTTTCTTAATTAAAAATTTATTAAAAGAAAATATTGATTCTTTTAAAAAATAAAAATTATTTTTATTATTTTTAAAAATAACATTATATCCAAAAAAAATAGTAATATAATTATATATTAAAGAAGTTTTTGTAATTTTTGATATAAAAGGTATAGATCTAGATGCTCTTGGGTTACATTCTATTATATAAATTTTATTTTTATAACAAATTTGAAAATTAATAATACCATTAATTTTTAATTTAAAACAAATAAAAGAAATATAATAATAAATTTTTTTAATAGTAATTTTATTAATACTAAAACAAGGATAAATAATCATAGAATCACCAGAATGTATACCTGCATTTTCAATATGTTCAGAAATAAAAAAATGAACAATGTGTCCATTTTTTGTTAATAAATCAATATCAAATTCTTTATATTTTAATAAAAATTTTTCTATAAAAATATTAATTTTTTTTTTAATTAAAAAAATATATTTTATTAAATTAATATTATTAAATAAAATTTTAATATTCATACCACCAATTATATAAGATGGTCTTAATATTATTGGTTTTTTTAAAATATTTGAAAAAAAAATTATATCATTAATATTTTTAGAAAAAAAATTTTTAAAAATATTTAATTTATATAATTTTAAAAAATTATTAAATTTAATTTTAGAATTACATAAAATATTTATATAATTTGTAATTGACATTTTTTTTATAAAAAAATTATATTTAACAATATTTAATGAAGTTTGTCCTCCTAATTGAGATATTATTAATATTGGTTTAAAAATTTTTATAATATTAAATATATTATTTTTTGTTATAGGATCAAAAATTAATTTATTACTAATATCTTGATCAGTAGAAACTGTTTCTGGATTGCAATTTAAAATAATTGAATCAAATCCTATTTTTTTAATAAATTTAGATGCTTTAACACAACTATAATCAAATTCAATACTTTGTCCAATTCTATTGCTTCCACTTCCTATTATTAAAATTTTTTTATTTATTGATAATGTTAATTCATTATTATTACTAAAAGTAGAATATAAATAAGAAGTTTTACAAACAAATTCATTTGAACAAGAATCTATTTTTTTAAAATTATTGTTATTTTTTTTTAATAAATAAAAAAATTTTTTTTCAAAATCAATTATTTCTTTAATATAATATAAAAACCAAGGATCAATTTTAGATAAAATAAAAATGTATTTTATATTAAAATTAAGTCTAAAAGCATCTAAAATAAAAAAAATTCTTTTACTATTTGGTATTAAAATTTTTTTTATTAATTTAAATTTATAATTATAATATTTTTTTTTTTTTAAAAAAGATGGAATATAATCTTGTTCTAAAATAGAATAAATTCCTTTTAAAAAAGATTCTTGAAAATTTTTTCCAATACTCATTATTTCACCAATTGATTGCATTATAGTATTTAAAAAATTTAAATTATTAAATTTTTCAAAATTAAATTTAGGAAATTTAATAATTATATTATCTATAGATGGTTCAAATGCAGCAGAAATATTTTTAGAAACATTATTAATTAAATTAATTAAATTATAACCAATTGCTAATTTTGTAGCAATTTTAGCAATAGGATAACCTGTAGCTTTTGATGCTAAAGCAGAAGATCTTGACATTCTTGGATTAATTTCAATTATTAACATATCACCATTAATAGGATTAATAGCGAATTGTATATTCATCCCCCCACCTTTTAATCCAATAGATTTTAAAATAATAAATGAACAATCTCTTATATTTTGATATTCCTTATCAGATAATGTTTGAGCAGGAGTTATTGTAATTGAATCACCTGTGTGAATCCCTATTGGATCTATATTTTCTATACAACATATAACTATAATATTATTATAATTATCAATTAATAATTCTAATTCATACTCTTTCCATCCTAAAATAGATTTATCAATAATAATTTCATTAGTAAATGAAAACGCTTTTTTTATTAATGTTAAAAAATTTTTTTTATTATAAATAATATTACTACCTAATCCACCTAATGTAAAAGATGATCTTATAATACATGGAAAAAAAATTTTTTTTTTATTCAAATTAAAATTTTTATTAATAATAATAGAATCTGGACATTTTAAACCAATTTTTTTAATTAACTTATAAAAAGAAGATCTACTTTCTGCATTAATTAAAGTTTTTTTATTAATACCTAAAATATTTTTCTCTGGAAAATTATAATTTGATTTTATTAAATCTAAAATACAATTTAATGCTGTTTGTCCACCCATTGTTGGAAGAATAAAATTTGGTTTTTCTTTATTTATAATTTTTATTAAATTTTTTAAATTTATATCTTCAATATAAATTTCATCTGCTATTTCATAATCAGTCATTATTGTTGCTGGATTAGAATTTAATAAAATAATTTTAAAATTTTCTTCTTTTAAAACTTTACATGCTTGAGTTCCAGAATAATCAAATTCACACGCTTGCCCAACTAAAATTGGCCCTGCTCCTATTACTAAAATTTTATTTTTCATATATATTATAATAATAATTAAAAATTTTTTTTAAATCATTAGAACCTGATTCTCCTTCTGGATGATTTTGAAATCCTATTAAAGGTTGAATTAAAGAATTTATATTTTGAAGAGTATTATCAAATAAAGAAAAAAATGTGTTATTAAAATTTTTTATTTTATTATTTTTTATGTTAAAATTATGATTTTGAGAATTTATAATTAAACAAAAATTACTTTTATCAATAATTGAATGATTAAATCCATGAAAACCTATTTTTAATTTAAAAAAATTAAATTTATTTAAAATACTTATAATTTGATACCCTAAACAAATACTTAAAATTGGTATTTTTAAAAACATAAAAAATAATATTAAATTAAAATATTTTTTATAAAAAAAAGGATTTCCAGGACCATTTGATATAAAAATTCCATTAATTTTTGATAAAAAAAATATATTATTATTTTTATTAAATTCATAAATAAAATATTTTTTTCTTATTAGATTTTTTAAAATACTTATTTTACAACCTATATTAATTAATAATATTTTAATCATAAATAATTTTTTGATAATTTAAAAATCTTAAATATTTTATAATTTTTTTATTATTTTTAAAATTAATATTTAAAAATGCATTTTGATTACCTATAATTTTAATAATTGAAATTAAAAATCTAGTATCAATATTAAATATTATTGGTGTGTTTTTTTTTTTAAAAAATGATTTTAAAAATATGTTTTTTCTAAAATTACTAGAAATTGAATAATTTCTTATTATAATTGAATTTAATTTTATTTTAAAAAATTGTAAATCTTGTTTTATAACACCTATATTTCCTAAATGTGGATTAGAAAAAATTAAAAATTGAGATTTATAAGATGGATCTGAAAAAATTTCATTATAACCATAAATAGAAGTATTAAAAACAAGCTCCCCAAAAGTATTTTTTTTATTTAATATTTTACAATAAAAAATTATACCACTTTCTATAATTAACATTTAAAATATATATCGTACATTGAATACAATCCATTTTTTTTATTCAATAACCATAATATTGAATAAAATACTCCAATTATAAAAATAATTCTATTTAATACAATATGTTCAATTTTTATAATTTCATTATTTGAAATAAAATAAACAATATGATTACCTATAATAGATTTTATTCTAGCACTAAAAATTTTTTTATTAATATTTTTTATTTTTGAATATAAAATTAATGAAGTTCCAGATGGTGAATCTTTTTTTTTATCATGATGTATATCTATAATAAAAGATTCAAAATTATATATTTTTAAATAAAAATTTATATTTATAAAAATTAAATTTAAAATATTTATACCAATACTCATATTATAAGATAATAAAATGCAATTTTTTTTTGATACATAAAAAATAAAATTTAAATGAATAATGTTTAAACCTGTAGTACCAATTATTAATGGTATATTAAATTTTAAAGATAAAAATAAAATTTTTTTTAAAATTTTTAAATTAGAAAAATCTAAAAAAATACTATTTTTTTTCATTTTTAAAAAAATTAAATTATATTTATTATTAAATAATTTAAAAAAATTTTTTTTATTTATACCTCCTAATAAAATAAAATTTTTATTTAATTTTAAATAATTTATAATAGATTTACCAATTTTTCCTGTGATTCCAAAAACAAAAATTTTAATCATAGTACGCTGCCATTAAATAATTAATGGCAGCGCGTGAAAAAAATTATTTTTTTATAATATTTTCACTTAATTTTAACAAATCTTCATTTCCTTTTTTAATAGATTCAATATCTTCTCCTTTTATTAATAATTCTAAATTTGAAATAGATTTTTCAATAGTTATTTTTTCTTCATCAGAAATTTTAATTTTTTCATCTTTTAAATTTTTCTTTACAATTGAAATTGTGCTATCAGCTTCATTTTTACATTTTACTAATTCTTCAAATTTTTTATCTAATTCAGAATTAATTTCTGCATCTTTTATCATATTTTCTATTTCTAATTCTGATAAACCTCCAGAAGATTTTATAATAATAGATTGCTCTTTTCCAGTTTTTTTATCTTTTGCTGTAACGTTTAAAATACCATTTGCATCTAAATCAAAAGATACTTCTATTTGAGGAACCCCTCTAGGAGCTGGTGAAATATCATTTAAATCAAATTTTCCTAAAGATTTATTTTGAGATGCTTTTTTTCTTTCCCCTTGAAGAGTATGAATTGTAACTGATGTTTGATTATCTTCTGCTGTTGAAAATATTTGAGTTTTTCTTGTTGGTATAGTAGTATTTTTTTCTATTAAAGGTGTCATTACACCTCCCATAGTTTCTATACCTAATGTTAATGGTGTTACATCTAATAAAAGAACATCTTTTACTACACCACTTAACACTCCAGCTTGCACTGATGCACCTACTGCAACAGCTTCATCTGGATTAATATCTTTTTTTACTTCTTTTTCAAAAAAATCACTTACCATTTTTTGAACTAACGGCATTCTAGTTTGACCACCAACTAATATTATTTCATCAATTTTATTTTTATCTATTTTGGCATCATTTAATGCTGTTTCACAAGGTTTTAAAGATTTTATAATTAAATCTTCAACTAAAGATTCTAATTTAGATCTTGTAATTTTTATATTTAAATGTTTTGGTCCGTTTTTATCAGCAGTAATATATGGTAAATTAATATCAGTTTGTTCTGCATTTGAAAGTTCTATTTTTGCTTTTTCAGCTGATTCTTTTAATCTTTGCATTGCTAACGAATCTCCACTTAAATCAACTCCATTTTCAATTTTAAATTCATATATTAAATGATTTATTATTCTCATATCAAAATCTTCTCCTCCTAAAAAAGTATCTCCATTAGTTGATAAAACTTCAAATTGTGTTTCTCCTTCTACATTTGCTATTTCAATAATAGATATATCAAAAGTTCCACCACCTAAATCATATACAACAATTATTCTATCTTCTTTTTTTTTATCTAATCCATATGCTAATGCTGCAGCTGTTGGTTCATTTATAATTCTTAAAACCTCTAATCCTGCTATTTTACCTGCATCTTTAGTTGCTTGTCTTTGAGAATCATTAAAATAAGCTGGAACTGTTATTACAGCTTTATTTATTTTTTCGTTTAAATAAGTTTCTGCTGTAGATTTCATTTTTTTTAATATTTCTGCACTTATTTGAGGAGGAGCTAATCTTTTATCTTTTATTTCTACCCATGCATCACCGTTTTCAGCTGAAATAATTTTATAAGGAACCATTTTAATATCTTTTTGAACAATATCATCTAAAAATTTTCTTCCAATTAATCTTTTAATAGCATATAAAGTATTTTTTGGATTTGTTATTGCTTGTCTTTTTGCAGGTAAACCTACAATAATTCTATTATCATCAGTATATCCAACTATTGAAGGTGTTGTTCTTCCTCCTTCAGAATTTTCTATTACTTGAGGTTTTCCATTTTTTAATACTGCAACACAAGAATTAGTAGTACCTAAATCAATACCTATTATTTTACTCATATTTTTTTTTTATTATTATAATTTTTTTTTTTCTTATTTTCAATATATAATTGTTAATTATAAATTATTACTAATGCTGGTCTAATTAAAATATTATTTCTAACATATCCATTTTGTAAAACAGATTTAACAATTCCTTTTTTTTTTTCGTTATTAGAAAACATTCCAATTGCTTCATGTAAGTTAGGATCAAAAAAAATTCCTGTTTTAGAAATTTGTTTTATATTAAATTTTTTATAAAATTTTTTTATTAATTTAAAAATTAATACTAAAATTTCTATTTCTTTATTTTGATTATTAAAATCTTTAACAAAATTTTCTATAGAATCTGTAATAGGTATTAATTCTAATAAAATATCATTTATTAATAACTCTTGAATATATTTTAAATCTTGAATTTCTGTTTTTTTTATTTTTTTTGATTCATAAACAAAAGAAAAAAATTTTTCTTCTAAAAAAATAATTCTTTCTAAAAATTTTATTAAAGAAAACTCTTTTTCCATATGTATAAATTAAAAAAAAAATATTTAGAAAAGTATTTTATTATTAAAAATTTTATTTCAGGAATAAAATTAGAAGGAAATGATATTTGTTTTTTTTTAAAAAATAAATTAAATTTAAAATTTTGTTTTATTAAATCAGATAACAATAATTTATTATTATTTTTTAATAATAAAAAAAGAATTCTTTTATTAAAAAAAAATGAAATAAAATTAATTTTAAGTTTTTTAAATTATAAAAAATATAATTGTTTACCAATAAAAATTTTAAAATTAAATTCTTTTTTTAAAATAAAAATTTCAATTGTAAAAAAAAGGGATGAAAGGTGTTGACGTTATAAATAAAAAAAATATATATTTAGACATGAATTTAAAAAAAACGTAAATAATATAAAAAAAATTTATAATATAATTTAAAAAAAAAATAAATAACTAATTAATCATGTATTTTTTTATTTTTTAAATAACGGATATGGGTTCAATTCCCATCATCTCTACTTCTGCCAGGAATTGAACCCGGAACAATTGATTACAAATCAATAGCTTTACCAATTAAGCTACAAAAGCAATAACTGAGATACTAGGAATTGAACCTAGGATTTTTGGTATCAAAAACCAATGCCTTACCACTTGGCTATACCTCATAGCTAAAGGTGGAATTGAACCACCGACACAAGGATTTTCAGTCCTTTGCTCTACCAACTGAGCTATTTAGCCATTTTTTTTAAAAAAAAATGAATATTTTTCAAATTAGAAGAAAAACTTTAGAAACAGATATAGAAATAAAAATTAATTTTTTTGGTAACGGATTTTTTAAAATTAAAACATTTTTATTTTATTTTGATCATATTTTTTCTCAATTTATAAATTATAGTTTATTTGATTGTTATTTAAGATGTTATTCAGATCTAAAAATAGATTCACATCATGCTATTGAAGATATTTCTATTTGTTTAGGAAAAATATTAATAAAAAAAAAAATTAACAGATATAATACAAATTTTATTATTATGGATGATGTTTTTTTATTAATTAGTATTGATTCATGTAATAGAATTTTTTATTATGATAATTTTTTAAAACTAGATTTTGATATTCAATTAGTTAGAGAATTTTTTTCATCTTTTTCAAAAAATTTTAAATGTTGTTTATATATATATTGTTTTAATTATTTTAATAAACATCATTTAATAGAATCAATTTTTAAATTATTTGGTATAATTTTTAAAAAAGCAAAAAATAAAAAAAAATTATATTCAACAAAAGGAATATTATGAATGTATTATTAATAAATTATGGAACTAGTAATATAAATTCTATTTATAATTCTTTAAAAAAAATAAAAAAAATAAAAATTTTTATTAATAATTTTAAAAATAAAAAATATGATAAAATTATATTTCCTGGGCAAGGACATATTAAAAATAGTAGTGATTTTATTTTTAAAAACAACATAAATAAATATTTAAATAATACTCATATATTAGGTATATGTATAGGATACCATATTTTTTTTAATAAAAGTGAAGAAAATTATTCTTCAAAATGTTTAAATATTTTTAATGAAAACATTAATTTATTATCTAATAATTGTTGTACAAATAATTTTATACCAAATATTGGTTGGAAAATAGTAGAAATAATAAAATATCATAAAATTTTTAAAAATATACCTAAAATGTTTACACAATATTTTATGCATAGTTATTCATCAATATTTAAAAATAATACATATTCTTATGCTATATCAAAATTTAATAATAAAATTTTTAATTCTATAGTAATAAAAAATAATTATTTTTTATTTCAATTTCATCCAGAAAAAAGCGGTAATATTGGTTATAATATTATAAAAAATTTTTTACAATTATGATAATACCATCTTTAGATATTTATAAAAATAAAGTAGTTAGATTAATTAAAGGTAATTTAAATAATTTAATTTTTTTTGGTTATTTTAAAGAATATATAAATTTTTATAATTTATTAAATATTAAAAAAATTCATATAGTATTATTAGAAAATGTTTTTTTTTTAAAAAAAAGTAACATTAAAATTAATAAAAATTCTATTTATCAATTAGGTGGAGGTATAAGAAATTATAAAGAAATTTATTTTTATAAAAAAAAAAATTTTAATAAATTTATATTAAGTAGTATAATATTTTTAAATAAAAAAGAATTTAAAAAAATAATTTCTATTTTTAAAAAAAATATAATTATTAGTTTAGATTGTTTTAAAAATAAAATTACTATTAATGGTTGGAAAACTATAACAAATATTAATTTTGAAAAATTTTTTATTTATTTATTTGATTTAAATATAAAATACATTATATATACTAATATTGAAAAAGATGGAACATTAACAGGATTAATTAATAAAGATTATTTATTTTTAAAAAATAAAATTTTTTTATGTAAATTTTGTATTTCTGGTGGAGTAATAAATTTTAATAATTTAATAAATATAAAATTTAATTTTGATTACATTGTTGGAATTTCTTTATATAAATTTACAATTAAAATTAAATATTTATGTTAAGAATAATAAGTTGTTTAGATATAAAAAATAATTTTGTAGTAAAAGGAGTAAAATTTAAAAAATTAACATTAATAAATTCACCAATAAAATTATGTAAAAAATATAATAATAATAAAATTGATGAAATTACTTTGTTAGATATTACTTATAATTATACAAAAAAAAGTTTATCTTATTCTATTATAAAAAAAATATCAAAAAAAATAAATATACCAATTTCAATTGGAGGAGGAGTTAAAAATATTATTAATATTAAAAAATTATTAAAAATTGGCGCAGATAGAGTAATTTTAAATTCAATTTGTTATAATAATATAAAAATTTTAAAAAAAATTTCAAATTATTTTGGTTCTCAAAGTTTAATAATAGCTATAGATATAAAAAAAAATAAAAAAAAATATTTTACTTATAAAAATAGTGGATATATAAATACAAATTTTTTAATTTTTGATTGGATTATTATTATAAAAAAAAATGGTTGTGGGGAAATTTTATTAACATCAATAGATAATGATGGAAAAAGAGAAGGATATGATAATGAAATATTTTTTTTAATAAAAAACAGAATAAATATATCAATAATACCATCTGGTGGTATTGGTAGTATAAATGATATTTATTATTTATATAAATATTGTAATATAAATAGTTTTTTAATAGCTAGTTTATTTCATTATAATTATATAAAACCATATTTTTTTAAAAAAATTAATTTTTTATGATTTATATTCCTGGTAATAGATGTTATAAAGGATTTAAATTAAATACTAATGAAAATCAGTTTTTAATTAGTAAAAATATTTTTTTTTTAATAAAAATAATGTCAAAATATTTTGAAAAATTAAATTTATATCCTGATTCTAATAATTTATTTTTTTTACAAATTATTAGTGTTTTTTTAAAAATAAATAAAAATAAAATTTTTATTTCAAACGGATCTGATGAAAGTTTATTTTTTATATTTTATTTATTTAAAAATTTTAAATTAAAAATTTCTAAAATTTCATATCCTTTTTATAATATTTATTTAAATTTTTACAAAATAAAAAATAAAAAAATAAATTTTAAAAAAATAATTAAATTTAAAAATATTTTATTAACAATCCCAAACTCACCCACTGGAGAAATATTTAAAAAAAAAAAAATTTTAAAAATAATAAATAAAAAAAATTTTTTAATAATAGATGAAGCGTATTCTGATTTTTATAATAAAGGTTATAAAAAATATATAAATGATAATAATAATTTATTAATAATAACAACTTTATCAAAATCATTTAGTGCTGCTGGTATAAGAATTGGTTTAGTTTTTTCTAATAAAAAAATTATTAATAAATTAAATATAATTAAAAAATGTTTTAATTCTTATAATATTAATACAATCAGTAGTTATATAGGTATAGAATGTATTAAAGATAAAAACTGGATAAATTATAATTTACAAAAAAATAATTATATACAATTATTATTTAATTTTTTTTTTAAAATAAATAATAAAGGTAATTTTATTTTTTTAAAAAAAAATGTAAATTATTATTTATTTTTTAAAAAAAAAAATTTTTTTTTTAGAAATTTTAAAAATTATATAAGAATAACAATACCAAAATTTTTTATTTTTAAATTAATAATAAATTTAAATTTTACATGGAGTTAAAGAGATTTGAACTCTTTATTTTTGCTTGCAAAGCAAATATTTTACCAATTAAATTATAACCCCTTTTTTATTCTAATGATTTTAATATTTTTATATATGGTTTTAATAAATTTAAAATTTTTGGTTGTCTAATTTTAATTATTACATTTAATTCTAATTGTCTAATTCTTTCTTTTGTTAGATTACATAATTTACCAATTTCTTCTAAAGTAAAAATTCTAATTTCTCCAATCCCAAATCTTAATCTTATTATTTTTTGTTCTTTTTTAGGTAAATTATATATTAGATTTCTAATTATATTTTTAAGTGCATTTCTAGCAAATTCAATTAAAATTGATTTTTCTTTTTCAGAAAGAAAATATTTTAATGATTGATTAAATAAAGGTTTATCAACAGATAAAAGTTCAATTTTTTTTTTATTTTTTTTTAAATTTGTTATTCTTATCGTAATTTTTTTAAATTTCCAATAACAAAATTTTAAAAAACTATTTTTATTTAAAATATTATTTTTAATAATTTTTTTAAATTCTAAATAACATTCTTGATATAAATCATTAAAAAAATTTTTGTTTTTATATTTTTTAATATTTTTATTTATAATTTTTATATTGTTATTAATAATTTTTTTATTTATTTTATTTATAATTACAAAAAAAATTTTTAATTCAAAAAAAAAAAACATGTTATTTTTTTCTATAATTTTTTCTTTAAAAATTAAATGATTGTTTTTTAATATTATTAAATTATTTTTTAAAAAATTTATTTTTTTTTCAAAAAAAACTAATAAATATCTTATTTTAATTTCATTAAAATAAAATTTAATTTTTTTAAAGTATAAATACAATATTTTACTAATAATAAAATTTTTTTTAATAATTTTTTTTTTAAAAAAAAAAATAAATTTTTTAAAAAATAATTTAATAATATAATTTTTTAATATAAAATAATTAATTAAATTAAAAATTATTATTTTTTTTTTTTGTAAATTATTTTTTAATTTAAAAATAAAATATTTTGTTTTTTTAAAATTATATTTTATATAATTATTATATTTTAAAAATTTAAAATATTTTTTACTTATTTTTTTAATTAAAAAAATGATGTTTTTTTTTTTTTTAAAAAAAAAATTTAAATTCATAATTTTAAATATTTTAAAAATGAAACAATACCAAATTTTTTAATATAATTATCTGGATCATAATTACATGGTAATGTTTTAGAAAAAATTCTTTTTTTAAATTTATTATATTTTGTTTTAATAATATAATCAGATGAATATCCTGCCAAATCTCCATCAAAACAAAAATAAATTTTTTTAAATTTATTTAATAAATTTATAATAATATTACAATTAATATTACTTCCTAATATTGAAATAGAATTATAAATCAAATTTTTTTTTAATGTTAATAAATCAAAATATCCTTCAACAATAATAATAAAATTATTATTTTTTACAGAATTAATACCATATAAATTAAAATTATTGTTTTTTGAAAAAAATAAATATTTATTTTTATTAGATAAATTTTTAATACCAATACTTTCTAATATATTATTTTCATTTAAAATAGGAAATATTAATCTATTTAATAATATATTATTAATATTTTTTATTTTTAAATTAAAATTTAAACATCCTAAATTAGCATTTAATGCAGTTATCATATTAATTTTTCTTATTAATAAATATTTTAACCAAAAATTTTTATATAAATATAAATTATATTTAGCATAATTAATTATTTTTTTATCAAAATATAATTCAAATTTTTTTACGAAAAAAATATTTTTATTAATTCCATATCTATTACAACCATAACAAATAAAAAAATTATTTTTAAAAGAAAAAGAAGCATTTTTATCATCGTGAAATGGACATTTAAAATTCATAAAATTTTTTTTATTATTTTATTTTTTTCTTTTTTTAAAATTTTAATTTTTTTTATATTTATTTTTTTAAATCTTTTTATAAAAAAATCAAAATTTTCTTTTTTATATCTTTTTAAAAAATACATTTTTATTAATTTTTTTTATTATTTTAAATATAATTTTTTTTGATTTTTCTAATTTATTTTTTATATTTATATTAAAATTTATTAAAAAAAAAAAATTTTTTTTAAAAAAAATTTTTACAATATTTATTTTAGGGGTTGGAAAAAAAAATTTTTTTAAAAAAAATTTAATTTTATAAATTTTAAATTTTTTAAAAAAAAAAAAAAAATTATAATTAATTATTATTTTAAAAAAAAATAATTTTATTTTTTTTATTTTTTTTATAAAAATTTTTATTATGTTAAAAGAAATATTTATATTTATTAATTTATATAAATAATAATTAAATAATAAAAAATTACAATAAAAAGTTTTTTTTTTATTTAAATAATTTTTATTAAAAATAAATTTTATTTTAAAATAATCAATTTCGTTATTAAAATTATTAAAATAATTATATCCTGAACATAAATCAAAATTAAATTTTAAATTAAAAATTAAATAATTTTGTCCTATTTTTTTTTTAAATTTGTATAAATTTAGTAAATTCATTTTTAAAAATAAAATTAACAATTCCTAATCCTCCATTTCTATTTTTAGCTACTATAATATCTATAAAATTAAATTTTTTTTTATGTAAAAACATTACTATATCAGCATCTTGTTCAATAGACCCTGAATCTCTTAAATCAGATAAAATAGGGATTTTTTCTACTCTATATTCAATTAATCTATTTAATTGAGATAATACAATTAAAACACAATTAAAATGTTTTGCTATTAATTTTAATGATCTTGAAATATCTGATATTTCTAATACTCTATTGTTTGAATAATACTCTGATTTCATTAATTGTATATAATCTATAATTATAATTTCAATTAAAAAATTTTTTTTTTTATAATAATCTAATTGGATTTCAATATCATTTGTAGATAAATTTGAACAATCTTTAATAATTAAATTTTCAAGTTCATAATTTTTAATTAAAAATGATAATTTTTTAAATTCTATATCTTCAAATTTATTTTCTTTAAAATTATTTTGATTTATTTTTAATATAATAGAAATTATTCTTAAAAAAATTTGTATTTTTGTCATTTCTAATGTATAAATTATTATTTTTTTATTTATTAAAATTAAATTTTGAATTAAATTTAAAGAAAAAGAAGTTTTTCCAATTGATGGTCTTCCTGCAATAATAATTAAATTTCCCCTTTGTAATCCATTTATTAATAAATCTAATTTTTTATAACCTGTTTGAAAATAATTTTCTTTTTGTAAAAAAAAATTAAATAATAATTTTTTATAATTTTGTTTTTCATTAAAAATATTGTTTTTTTTAAAATTTTGAAGAAAATCAATTTTTTTAAAAATATCTTCATTTAAATCTTCATAAAAAATTAATTCAAAAGAAATATTAAATAAATTTTTTAATATCTCTCTTTTTTTTGATTTTTCTAATAAATTTTTTAAATTTGATAATAAAATTTTTTCATCAAAAAAATCAATTTTTAAAAAATATTTTTTTTCTGAAAAAAATTTTTTTGTTGTATTAAAAAAAAAATCTTTTTCTTGTAAAATTTCATAAATAGCATTAGAAAGTGGAAGAAGGTTAAAAATATAATTTATAATTATAAATTCAGAATTTATATTAGAAATATTTTTAATCATAAAAATAATTTATTTTTTTAATATAACTTATAAAATCAATAGATAAAATATTAATTTTTTTTAAATTTTTTATTATTTTTGAATATATTTTATGAATTTTAAAATTTAATTTAATTAATATAGAAGGAAGAATTTTTAATTTTTTATTTAAAATTTTTTTAATTATATTAAAATTACTTATATAATTATTTAAATTTTTTTTTATAATTAAATAATTATATACTATATCTTTTTTTATTTTTAATAGTTTATAAATTTTTATTAAATTTTTTTTTTTACAATTAATTTTAATATAAAATAGTCTTTTAATTTTTTTATTATAAAAATAATTTCCAAAATCAATAATATTTAAAATATCATCTTTACATCTTATAAAAAACGATATTAAACTTTTTAAAAAAATACATATTTCTTTTTTTATATTTTTTAAAATAATGTATATATTATATATTTTCATAAAAAATTAAATAAAAAAATTCCATTTATAACATTTACATTTAAACTTTTTCTACAATAAGTATTAATTTTAAGTAATAAATCAAAATTAAATAATATTTTTTTTTTAATTGATTTTTTTTCATTTCCTATTAAAAAAGCAAATTTTTTTTTTATTTTAATATTATTAAAAAATAATTTCGCTTTTGTTGTTAAAGAAATTAATATATATTTTTTTTTAATAAAGAACAAAAAAAATATTATATTTTTAATATATATTATATTATTAAAAAAAGAATTTATTTTTTTTTTATAATAATAATTTATTATAGAAATAGAATTAAATATATAATTTGTTCTAACACAAACATTTATATTACCTATATTTTTTAATAAATATAAAATTGTAAAATTTTTTAAAAAAAATTTTTTTATAATATTATTTTTTATATATAAAAATAAAAATAAACTTTTAAAAAATTTTTTTTTTTTAAAAAAAAAATTAAATATTAAAAAAAAATTTTTTGTTTTTACTAAAAATTTTATTTTTTTTAATATTTTTCTAAAATTTTTTATAATCATATTTTTTTTTTTTTCGGATTGAACGGGAATCGAACCCGTGCTCTTCGACGTGACAAGCCAACATTTTAACCAACTAAACTATCAATCCATATTTAGGTAATACAAGATTTGAACTTGTAACTTTTAGTATGTAAAACTAATACTCTACCTATTGAGTTAATTACCTAATTTAATTAATTATTAATTAATTACAATTAAATTATTTCAAATTTATAAATATTAAAAAATAACATTATTATTATTAATTAATTAAAAATATTATTTTATTATTAATAAAAAAAATTTTTTTTTAAAAAAAATGAATTTTTTTCCTTTATATGATAAAATTGTTGTTACAAAAATAGAAATTAATAATAAAATTGGAGAATTATATATTCCAAATAATGAAAATAGTATTTTAAAAGGAAAAGTAATTAATATTGGAAATGGAAAAATTTTAGAAAATGGAAAATTATTTCCATTAACAGTTAAAATAAATGATATTATTTTATTTAAAGACAATTATAATATAGATAAATATAAATTTAATAATACTGAGTATTTTTTTTTGAAAGAATCTGAAATTATTTCTATAATTAAATAAAAAAAATGGGTTTTAAAAAAATAAAATTTGGAGATGAAGCAAGAAAAAATTTAGCAAATGGTGTTAATTTATTAGCAAATGCTGTTAAAACAACTTTAGGTCCTAAAGGGAGAAATGTTATTTTAGATAAAAATTTTAGTTCTCCGTTAGTTACTAAAGATGGAGTTTCGGTAGCAAAAGAGATTGAATTAAAAGATAAATTTGAAAATATGGGAGCACAAATGGTAAAAGAGGTTGCCTCTAAAACTTCTGATATTGCTGGAGATGGAACTACTACTGCTACAGTATTAGCTCAATCAATTGTTAATGAAGGTATTAAAGCTGTAATATCAGGTATGAACCCTATGGATTTAAAAAGAGGTATTGATAAAGCAATTTATCATTCAGTATTAGAATTAAAAAAAATTTCTATTCCTTGTATTGATACATTATCAATTTCTCAAGTAGGTACTATTTCTGCTAATGGAGAAAAAATAATTGGAAAAATAATTTCAGATGCTATGAATAGAGTAGGAAAAAATGGAGTTATAACTGTAGATGAAGGAAAAGGAATAGAAGATGAATTAGAAGTTGTTGAAGGTATGCAATTTGATAGAGGATATATCTCTCCTTATTTTATAAATAATCAAGAAAATATGTCATCTAATTTAGAAAATTGTTATGTTTTAATTACAGATAAAAAAATAAATAGTATTAGAGAAATTATTTCTATTTTAGAATTAATATCAAAAAAAAATAAATCTTTATTTATAATCGCTGAAGATATTGAAGGTGAAGCTTTAGCAACATTAGTAATAAATAATATTAGAGGAATATTAAAAATAAATGCTGTTAAAGCACCTGGTTTTGGAGATAGAAGAAAAGATATTTTAACAGATATTGCTATATTAACTGGATCTACTTTAATTTCTGATGAAATTGGTATTTCATTAGAAAAAATAAAAATTGAAGATTTAGGAATTGCAAAAAAAATATCTTCTAATAAAGATAATACTATTATAGTTGGTGGAAATGGAGATGAAAATAAAATTAAAGAAAGAATAAAAAATATTCAGAAACAAATTAAAGAATCTAATTCTGATTATGATAAAGAAAAATTACAAGAAAGAATGGCTAAATTATCAGGAGGTGTTGCAGTAATCAGAGTTGGTGCAGCAACAGAAATAGAAATGAAAGAAAAAAAAGCTAGAATAGAAGATGCTTTACATTCAACTAGAGCCGCAGTTGAAGAAGGTGTTGTTATTGGTGGTGGAGTTGCATTAATAAGAATTTTAGAAAAATTAAAAAATTTAAAAGGTGAAAATAATGATCAAAATTATGGTATATATATAGCATTAAAATCTTTAGAAACACCTTTAAAACAAATTGTAAAAAATTCTGGTGAAGAACCATCTATTGTTTTACACAATATAAAATCTTCATCAAAAAATTTTGGATACAACGCATCTAATGGTGTTTATGGAGATATGTTTAAAATGGGAATAATTGATCCAGTAAAAGTTACTAGAAGTGCATTACAATCTGCTGGTTCTATAGGAGGTTTACTAATCACAACTGAAGCAATGATTGCTGATTATGAAGAACAAAAAAATTAATATTTTCTTATAAATAAATAAATTTTATTTTTATAATTAATAATATTTTTTATATTTAATAAAAGAAATTTTTTTTTTATTTTTAAAAAAAAATTGTTATTTTTTAAGTAATAATTATTTTTTACAAAAATGAGTTTATTAAACTCATTATTTATATTATTGTATAAAAATAACTTATAAAAAAAAATTTCACTTATTTTAATTATACTTAATTTTTTTTTATAAATTATATTAATTTTTTTATATTTTAACAAATATAAATTTAAAGTTTTATATTTTATAATTAATTTTATATAATTTAAATTTTTTTTAATTATTTTATAATATAAACTTAAAAAATTATAATTTTCATAATTTTTTATAAAATATGCTTTAATTTTATCATTTTTTTTAAAATTTATATTATTTTTTAATATATATTTTTTACTAATATTATTATAACATAAAATTTTTTTATTTAATATTTTATTTATAATACATATAATAAATTTTTTAACAATATTTTTTTCAAAATTTTTTTTATAAATTTTTTTTAAATTTAATGAAACTTTTTTTAATTTTTTGTCAAATTTAATTATTTTTATTAAAATTAAATTTTTTATAAAAAAATAATTATATATTTTTTTTAAATTAGGAATATCTGTAATATGTAATAAACCATCAGCTTGACCAATATCAATAAAAATCCCATAATTAATAACATTTTTTATAATTCCTAAATATTTTTTATTAATTTTTATTTTATTTATTTTTTTTTTTTTTTTAAAATTAAATTTTCTAGTTGACAAAAATTTATCTTCAATATCAATTTTTTTAAATAAAATTTCAAATAATAATATTTTTTTTGGAAAAATATTTTTTTTTGTGTCTATTAAATTATTTGGTATAAAATATAAATAATATTTATCTACATAATAACCGAATTTTATTTTTTTAAATAAATAACTAAAAAAAAATTTATTTTTAATATTATTTTTTTTAACAACTTTATTTACAATATTTTTAAAATTATTATTATTATTATTATTATTATTATTATTAATTTTTTCTATTAAAACAGTTTTAATAAAATTCGTTATTATAAATTCATTAAAATATATTAATATATTATTTTTAAAATTATTTATAAACATAAAAACTATTTTTTTTATTATTAAATATAAAAATAAAATTTGGAAAAGATGATAAAATATTTTCTAAATTTGAAATTTTTAATTCTTTTTTACAAATATAAAAACTCATAAATAATCTATGATCATTTTTAGAAAAAATAAAATTATTATGAAAAATTCCTCCTTTTAAAATTAAATAATTTTTTTTAATTATAATTTTTATACCTAATAATAATAAATTATTATACATATTAATAAATCTATTTGATTCTTTATATTTTAATTCTTCTAAACCATAAATTTTTGTAATTTTTTTATAATTTATTAAGAATATTAATAATAAAGGTATTTCATCTATCATTCTAGAAATTATATTTGAAAATATTACATTATTTTTTAATTTTAATTTTAATAAAATAATTTTAACATTATGTTCATTATTTATTATTATTTTTTTAAAAAAATATATTTTTATACCACATTTTATTAAAAAATCAAAATATCCAATTCTAAATTTATTAAAATTAAAATTTAAAATTAAAATTTTTTTATTTATTATTAAATAATTAATTATAAATGATATTGAAGAAAAATCATTTGGAATAAAAATATTATTTTTATTTTTAATATTTATTATTTTTCTTTCTGTATGATCTCTAGTATTTTTTTTTTCTTTAATATATATTTTTATAAAAGAATTAATAGAATTTAATATTAAACATGATTTAATTTGCGAACTTATATTTATTAAATTATATTTTAAACCAAAATTATTTTTTTTAAATATAATAATAGGAGTAAAAAAATTTTTTTTACATTGTATAATATAACCAATTAAACATAAAGGTTTAATTACTCTATACATTGTTCTTTTATTTAAAGATTTATCTCCTATAATAAAACTATTATTTAATATTAATGATAAACTTAATCTAATTGTAGTACCAGAATTACCAATAAAATTTATTTTATTAATTATATTTTTTTTTTTTAAAAAGTTAATTACTAAATAATTGTTAATAGGTCCATAAATATTTACTGATAAATTTTTACATAAATTTATAGTAAAAATTACATCATTAGATTCTAATAAATTAAAAATTTCTATAATTTTTTTATTAATTAAAGAATATAAAATAGATCTATGAGACATAGATTTATCCCCTATATTTATTTTTTTTTTTTTTTTTAAAAAAAAATTTTTTTTAAAATATGATTTCATAATATATTGTAAAAACCTACAATTTTAATTTTTTTATATTTTAAATATTTCATAATAAATAATAAATATCTTAAACTAATTATAAAAATTTCATAAAAAAAAATTTTTTTATTATAATAAAAATTTAATATTTTATTTAAATGAAAAAAATTATTTAAAAAAAAACTTAATATTTTTTTTTTTTTATTAATATAATTATTTATTATGAATTTAGTTTTATTAATTAAATTATCTTTTAAAATAATTTTTTTAATACTTAATAAAAAAATTTTTTTTGAAGTAAAATTTGCAATATTGTATCCTTTATTAATAATTGAATTAGAATTAATAAAATTTATTTTTATTTTATTTAAAAAAAAAAAAATACTTTTTTTAATTTGTTTATAAGATTGTTTATGTAAATAAAAAAAATTATATTTTTTATATAAATATATATTATGTTTTATATTAATGATAATTACATTATTAATAAAAATATTTTTGTTTAATAATAAATTTATTGTATCTCTTACAATTCCACCATTATTATTTTCATAAGGTAATAAATTTTTTTTATTTAAATATAATAAATTTATATTTTTTATTGATAAAAAATTATATTTTTTATTTATTTTTGTAAAAAAAAGACTAAAACTATAATTTCCAATTGGTCCTAAAATTAAAAAATTTTTTTTTTTTAAATTATTTATTTTTTTAAATAAAGTAAAAATTATTTTTTTTTTTTTTTTTATATTAAACATATACTATTATCATTTTAGAATTTTTAAAACTATTATTTAAACTAATTTCAAAAAAATTTAATTTAATTATTTTTATTTTAAATTTATTTATTATTTTTATAAATAAAAAAAATTTTTTTAAATTATAATTATCAAAAATATTTATTATAAAAAAAAAATTTTTTTTAAAAAAATAAATTAATTTATTAAAGATAAATAAAAAATTTTTATTAATTAAAAATTTTTTTTCTTTATAATAATTAATTTTTAATTTATAAAAAAAATTTTTAATTTCACAACTATTAAATCCTTGATCATAAATTAATACATTTATATTAAAAATATTAAATCTTTTTAAAATAAAAAAAATTTTTTTTATTTTTATATTAAATATAAAAAAATTTTTTTTATATTTATTTCTAGATAAATATATAGAAAATAAGTTTTTATCTATAGCAATTAATTTAAAAAAATTTTTTGATAATATATAACCTCCTAATCCAAATGTTAAATCTAAAAAAAACATTTTTTTATTTAATTTATTTGGTAAAAAAGTAATATGTTTATTAATCATAAGAAAAATTTTGTTTTTAAATCTTAGCTACCTACCTTTTTTTAGTATTTTTAATTTACATTTTTTTTTAAAAAAAAATTTTTTTTATTTTTTTAAACTTTTCTTAATTATGTTATACATAAAAAAAAAAAAAAAAAAAAATTATCTTTTTGAATATTGTTCTTTTTTTCTAGATTTTTTATATCCATATTTTTTTCTTTCAACAATTCTATCATCGATAGAATAAAAATTTAATTTTCTAAAAAAGTATTTATAGTTATAATTAAACAATAAAATACATTTACATATAGATATTCTTATACTAAAAATTTGAGACATTTTTCCACCTCCTTTTGTTATTATATAAAAATTTTTATTATAAAAATTAGATAATATTAAAGGTAATAAAATAAAATTTTTATTAAAAATATTTCCAAAATATGATTTTAAATTTTTTTTATTAATAAAAATTTTACCATTTCCATTTATCATTATAACTTTTGTTTTATTAGTTTTTTTTTTTGAATATGATATATATTTCATTGTAAAAAAAATATTTTTTTCATTATTTTTTTTCTAATTTTATTTTTGGGTAACATTCTATATATACTTTTTTTTAAGAAAAAAATTTTTTTTTTAAAAGATAATTTTAAATTACCTATATATCCTGAATGACTTTTATAAAAATATTTTTTAATTAAAATTTCATTTATATTAATAAAAAAAATATTTATTGTTTTTTTTAAAAAATAAAAATTTATTAAAATTTTAACAATTACAGAACTAATTCTACCAATTATTTTATTTTTACAATTAATTATAATCATATTCTTATTAAAGATGAATAAAAATGAGAAAAAAATTTTTCAATTTTTGAAAAATATGAAGTAATTTTTTTAGAATAATTATTATTAATTGTTTTAATTATATTAATTTTTTTACAAAAATCATTAATATTTAATGAAGAAGAAAATTTAGAATTTTTGTTAGTAGGTATAATATGACTAGGTCCAATCATATAATCTCCATATGATTCACTAGTTTTATAATTTATAAAAATAGTTCCACAATTAATTATTTTATCAATAAAATAATTATATTTTTTTAAACATAACATTAAATGTTCTGGAGAAAAAAAATTTATTAATTCTAAAGAATTTATAAAATTTTTATATAATAAAAAACTATTATTTAAAGATTTAATTATTATTAATTTATTGTTTTGAAATTTTAATAATTTATATATTATAAAATATAATAAATTAATATAATTTTTATTGTTTGAAATTAAAAAACATTTTGAAAAAACATCATGTTCTAATTGAGAAAAAAAATCTAACGCTATTATATTTGGGTTAATTTTTCCATCACAAATTATCATTAATTCAGAAGGTCCTGCTAACATATCTATTCCTACATTACCAAATAATTCTTTTTTTGCTAATGTAATATAATAATTAGCAGGACCAGTTATTTTATTTATTTTATTTATATTTTTAGTTCCAAATACTACACAACTAAGAGAATGAACTCCTCCAGATAATAATATATTATTTATATTATTAATATAAGCAACTGAAATTAATAAATTTGAAATTTTAGCATTTTTTATAGGGGTTAACATTAAAGTAAATTTTGGTTTAAAAATTAAAGATGGTATACAATTCATATAAATTGATGAAGGATAAATTGTGTTACCTCCAGGTACATAAACACATATTTTTTCTATAAATACAATTTTTTGACCATAAATTATATCAATTTTATTATTTATTTGCCAAGAATTATTTAAATTATGAAAATGATATCTTTTTAATCTAATATAAATTTCTTTTATAATTTTTTTTTTATAATTACTTATTTTAAAATAACATTTTTTAATATTATAATTATTTAAAAAAATTTCTTTTACATTTTTTAAAAAAATTCCATCAATATTTTTTATATAAAATAATAATGCATTTTCACCATAATTTTTTATATCTTTTATAATATTTTTAACTTTATTTTTTATATTTATGTATTTTTTAATATAAAAATTATTTATTTTTAACATTTTTAATATATTTAATTATATTTTTTTTTAAATTATTATATATAATAAAAAAAATTATTTTTTTTATAAATTTTTTAGGAAATAATTTATTTTTTTTTAAAGTTATATTAGTTTCACTAATATCTATTATACCTATATTTTTAATTTTTAAAAAAAATTCTAATGAACTGTTAAATTTTATTATATTTATATTTAAATTATAATAATTACAAATATTAAAATATTTTGTTAATAAAAAAAAATTATTATTAATATATAAATAACTTTTTAGAAAAAATAATTTATTTTTTTTTATTTTTTTTTTAAATATTAAATCAGAACCAATAAATGAAATATTTATAATTTTATATTGATTAATTTTTTTAATATCTTTGTTTTTAATTATTATTAAAAAAATATTTTTTCTATTAGTTTTTAATATTATTTTTCTAAAAATATTGTTTATTAATTTTATATTTAAATTACTTAAAAAAAATAAAGAATTAAAAAAATTTCTACCTTTTGGAATTGAAATGAAAATCATTAAAAAATATATTTTTATAAAAAAAATAAATAATAATTCTAAAATCATAAATTATAATATCTTTTTTTATAAATTTATAAAAAAATTTTTTTTAATAAAATATGACACTAAAGAATTTATATTTAATATAAATAAAATAAAAAAAATATTTAAAAAAAATAAAAAAATTAATAAAAATGAATTATTTATGTAAAATAGGTATCAAAAAAATTTATATTTTATTAAAAAATAAAATAATTTCAAATTATGAACTTGTTAAAAATTGTTTAAATAATCTTTATAAACTAAAAAATAAAAATAATTTTAATATAGAAATTTTTTTTAAGGAATCATTAAATTTTGCAAAAAAAAATGATAAAGAAAATAAAATAAATATTCCAATTTCTATAAAAAATATTTTTAGTATAAAAAATAAATTTTTAACTTGTAATTCTAATTTATTAAAAAAATATAAATCTAAATATGATTCATATATTATAAAAAAAATAAAAAAAAATAATTTTAATATTTTATCAATAGATAATTGCGATGAATTTTGTGTTGGTGGAAATGGTTTAAATAATTGTTTAAATTATAATATATATAATAAAAAATTTATTTCTGGAGGATCATCATCAGGTTCTTCTACAAATATATCATTTGGAGGAAATTTAATTTCAATAGGAAGCGATACTGGAGGATCTATTAGAACACCTAGTTCTTATTTAAATATAATTGGTTTTAAACCAACTAATGGATCAATTTCTAGATATGGAATGGTTTCATATTCTTCATATTTAGATAATTGTTCTATTATTTCAAATAATGTAGAAGATTGTATATTTTTATTTAAATTATTAAAAAATAAAAATATAGATTTGTATTCTAATATAAATTATTTTAAAATAAATAAAAAAAAAAAAATAATATCAATAATTGATTATAAAGAATTTTATATAGAAAATGAATATATTGATATTTTTAATAATATAATATTTAATTTTGAAAAATTAAATTTTAATTTAAATAAAATAAATTTAAATTTAAAATCTTTTTTAAATATATATGATTCAATTTCTTCAAAAGAATTTTATTCGAATTCTTCTAAATTTGATGGAATTAAATTTGGTTTTAAAAAAAAAATATATAAAAATATAAATGATTTTATTAAATTAAATAGAATTTTTTCTAATAAAACAAAATTAAAAATTTTAAAAGGTTATAATTATTTACAAAATAATAATTTTAAAATAAATGAAATAAAAGAAATGAAAAAAATATTTGAAAAAATTTTTTTAAACTCAGATTTTTTAATTTTACCAACAAATATAAAACATTTTAAAATAAAAGATAATAAATTTAATGATTTAATAGATGTATTTACAACATTTTCAAATATTTTAGGTTATCCATCTATAAATATTAGATCAAAATTAAAAAATCATTTACCAATTGGTTTTCAAATTATATCTAATAAAAATTTTGATAATGATTTATTAAATATTGCTTTTTTATATGAAAATATATTATACAAAAATTATGTTTAAAAAGTATTATAAATTATTTATTGGATGTGAGATTCATATTAAATGCAATATTAATAAATTATTTACAAATAATAATTTAAATATATATGATTTTGCTTTACCAGGGTTATTACCTAAATTTAATAATAAAATTTTTAAGTTTATTTTTTTAATAAATTTTTTATTTAATGGTAATTTTTATTATTTATCATTAATAGAAAGAAAGTTATATTTTTATTATGATTTACCAAAAAATTATCAAATAACTCAAAATAATTTTCAAAATATTTTTAATTTAATTATTAAAAATAAATGTAATAAAAAAATAATTTTTAAAAAAATTCATTTTGAAGAAGATGCTGCTTCTTTAAAAAAAAATCAAAAATTAATAATAAATTATAAAAGAAGTGGAAATTCTTTATTAGAATTTGTTACAGAACCATTATTTAATGATATTAATTGTTTAATATTATTTATAAAATATTTAAAAAAAATAATTTATAATAATAAAATTTCAAATTTAAATATGCATTTAAATGAAATGAGAATAGATTTAAATCTTTCTATATTTAATTTAATAAATTTTAAAAAAACTAAAAAAATAGAAATAAAAAATTTAAATTCTTTTGATAATATAAAAAAATCTATAAGTTATGATTTTTATAGACAAATTT
Source organism: Candidatus Carsonella ruddii HC isolate Thao2000 (assembly GCF_000287275.1). Classification (NCBI taxonomy): domain Bacteria; kingdom Pseudomonadati; phylum Pseudomonadota; class Gammaproteobacteria; order Oceanospirillales; family Halomonadaceae; genus Candidatus Carsonella; species Candidatus Carsonella ruddii. Next base: position 41,514 of record NC_018416.1, on the reverse strand, counting down.
TATTTTTAGAAAAAAATTATTTTTTATTTCAACAAACTAGAAGTTATAATGAAAAATATACTTTTAAAATTAGAAAAAAATGTTCTAAAAATTATAATTATCATATTGATTATGATTTTGGTTATTTAATTAATTTTGATTATGAATTTTTTTTAAATAAAAATATTAAAAAAAAAATTTTATTTTTTTTTCCAAAAAAAAAATATTTTTTTTTAAAAAAAAAAAATAAATATTTTTTAAAAAATAAATATTATTTTTTTTTTTTTTTTTTTTTTAATATATATAAAAAAATAAAAAAATATAAAATTTTTATTTTATATAAAAATATCAAATTTTTTTTTAAAATTAAAAATTTTTTTTCAATTAATTTTTAAAAATTATATCTAAATCTCCATCAATAATTTTATTCAATTGAAAATAATTTTTATTATTTATATGATTTATTATTTTATTATTTGGAAAATTATAAGTTCTAATTTTTTTTGATCTTTCTGATTTAAAAATTGTATTTTTTCTATTTAAATTTAATTCTAAATTATTTTTATCTTTAATATAATTATTTATTCTAAAAATTAAAATTTTAATTGCTTTAGATTTATTTAAAAATTGTGATCTTTCATCACTACATTCTACAAAAATTTTTGTAGGTAAATGAGTTATTTTAACTGCAGAATTAGTTGTATTAACATGTTGACCTCCAGATCCACTTGATTTACAAGTTTCAATTTTTAAATCATTATTATTAATAATAAAATTTTTATTATTTGTATTTTTTATTATAAATATACTACATGTAGAAGTATGAATCCTTCCTTGATTTTCATTTTTAGGAACTCTTTGTACTCTATGAATACCTGATTCGTTAAAAATAAAATTATCATAAAAATTTTTTTCTATTTCAATAATAATTTCTTTTTCTAAATTTAATAATAATTTATAATTTATTTTTTTTTTTTGAAAAAATTTTAAATACATTTTTTTTAAATCTTGCAAAAAAAAAATTGCTTCATCTCCTCCTATCCCTTGTCTTATTTCTAGTATATATTTATTATTCATATGTATATATTTAAACCTAATATTGTTTATGGTAATCAGAATTTAAATTTTTTAAAAAATTTATTAAAAATTTTTAATATAAAAAAAAATTTTTTAAAAATTGAAAAATTTAAAAATGATGAATTTAATATTTTTTTTTTAAAAAAATTTACAAATAAAAATATTTTTATAATTCAAAATTTATCTTTTCCTATTCATGATAATATAATTAAATTATTATTAATTATTGATTTTTTAAAAAAAAATTTAATTAAAAGTTTGTATTTAATTATTCCTTATTTTTCTTATTCAAGACAAGATAAAAAATTTTCTGAAAATTCACCAATTTCTATAAAATTAATATCAAATATTTTAGATTATTTTAAAATTAAAAAAATAATAACATTAGATTCTCATTCAAATAATTTTGAATGTTATTTTAATACTTCTTTAAAAATATTAAAATCAACTTCTTTAATTGTTAATGATATTGTTAAAAATAACATTTTAGTTGATGTTATCATATCTCCAGATATAGGTGGTGTTATTAGAGCAAAAAATTTAGCAAATTATTTAAATTTAGAATTAGTTATAGTAGACAAAAGAAGACCAATAATTAATTATATTAAAATATTTTGTTTAATAGGAAATATAAAGAAAAAAAATTGTTTAATAGTAGATGATATAATAGATACATCTAATTCAATTATAGAAATTTCTAATTTTTTATTTTATAATAAAATTAATGAATTAATTGTTTATGTAACACACCCTGTATTTTCTAATAATTCTTTTTATAAAATTTTAAATTCAAATATTAAACAATTAATAATTACTGATTCTATTAATTTTAATTACAATTTTAAAAAAATTAGAATAATTACTACTAAATATATTTTTATAGAAGAAATAAAAAAATTAATTTTAGAAGAAAATGAAATTTAAATTTAAAATAAAATTATATAAAAATATAAAAAAAAATAAAAAAACTTTATTGGGTGATTTAATTTTAAATAATAATATTATTAACATTTATATTATCAAAAAAAATTTTTTAAAAAAAATATTTAAAAATAATTTTATTATTATATATTTTTTAAAAAAAAAATATTTTACTTATATAAAACATGTTAAATATAAATTTATTAATAATGAAATAGAATATTTTATTTTAGAAGAAATAAAAAATTGTTTTTTTATTAAATATGAAAATTGTAAAAAAAAAATTAACGATAAAATTAAATTTATAAATAAAGGAAAATTTCCTAGAAAAATAATTTTAAATTCTATTTATAAAAAAAAGATTTTAAAAGATATTGATTTTAATTTAAAATTATTTTTAATTAAAAAAATAAAATTATTTTTTAATTAATTTGACTTTTTATAAAAACATAAATATATATATTTGGTTATATAGCTTAGTTGGTAGAGCAAATCATTCATGATGATTAGGTCTCCTGTTCGAATCAGGATATAACTACTCCTTAGACAGGATTCGAACCTGTGACCAAATGATTAACAGTCATTTGCTCTACCAGCTGAGCTACCAAGGAAAAATTCCTTTTAAGGAATTATTTTTTTATTTTTATTTTTATTATAAAAATAATAATATTGTTATCAAAAATTATTATTATTAGAAATAATAGATTCAAAATGAAATTGATAACTTTTTATTTTTAATTTTTTATTATAAAATATAAAAAATTCATTTTTATTATTACTTATATTTTTTAAAATATAATTTTTGTTACAAGATAATGAATTATAACTTATTATTTTTTTTTTTAAAAAAATATTATATTTTTTTATATAAAAAAATAAAGATTTATATTGTGCATGATTAAATATATTTAATTTATAAATTTTTGAATTAAAATAACAACATATAATTTGATGACCTAAACATACTCCTAAAAATTTTTTTTTTCCTAAAAATTTATCTAATAAAATAGTAATTAAATTACTGTTTATTACATTATTTGGTCCAGGTCCAATTATAATTATTTTTTCAATTATAAATTTAAAAAAAAAATTTTTAATATTATATGAAATAGAATTTATTTTTAAATTTTTTAAAAATATTTTTTTTATAATATTATAAGAAAAACTATCATAGTTATCTAAAAATAAAATCATTTTATTAAAATTTGTTTTTTTAAAATTGATTCTAACCACTCAAGATAATTAACAGATTTATCTATTACACCAACACCAGATTGTATAATTTTATTATTTTTATATAAAAAAATAATTCTTATTAATATACTAGATTCTAAATTATTTTTATTCATATAATAAAAAATTCCTCCATAAATATTTCTATTTTTTTTTTCTAATTTTTTAATTAATTTAATGCAATTTTTTTTAGGAGAACCGGATAGTGTTCCTGCAGGAAACATATTTTTTATTATATTAAATTTATTTTTATTATAATTTATAAAAAATAATTCTGAAACAATATGAATTAAATTTTTATGATATTCACAAAAAATTAATCTTTTTAAAAAAATTTTTTTAATATTATTTTTAAATAAATCATTTAAACTTAAATCTAATAACATTATATGTTCGGAAATTTCTTTTTTATTTTTATATATTAAATAATTAATATGATTTTTATCTGTAGTGCCAGCTATAGGTTTAGTATAATTATTATTATTTTCTGATTTTATTAAAAATTCAGGAGAATATATTTCTATTTTTGTTTCTTTTAAATTTAAATATAAGTTATATTTTGAAAAAATAATATTTAAATTTTTAAAATAATTTTTAATAAAAATTTTATTTGAAATAACACATTGTGTTAAATTTCCATTTTTTATATTTTTTTTAATTTTACATATATTTTTAAAAAAAATATTTTTTTTAATAAAAAAATTATTTAATATATTTTTTTTAATTATTAAGTTAATAATATATATATTATTTATTTTTATAATTATATAATTTAAATATTTTGAAAAAATAATTAAATCTTTTTTTTTTTTTATAATTTTAAATATTATTATAATATTATTTTTTTTTTTAAAAAAAAAAAAAAAATTAGGAATAAAAAAAAAATTATATTCTATTTTTTTATTTTGAAAAAAATTAAAATTTATGTAATCAAAAAAAGAAAAAATAAATCTATATTTTTTTTTATTTTTAAAAATTTTTTTTTTTAAATAAAAAAAAATATTTTTAGATAAAATATTATTATTATTAAATTTTATAAAAAAATTATTTTTTATATTAATAATAAAATTAAAAATAAATAAAATATTTTTTTGTTTTAATAAAATATAATTTTTATTTATAAAATTTTTTACGAATGAATAAAATTTATTTTTTTTAAATAATAAAAATTTTTTAAATTTATGAAAAATCATGTAGGAATAATTGGTTATGGAGGAATGTCAAAAAATATTACTATTAATCTTATAAAAAAAAATATTTTTGTTTCAATATATAATAAAGAAAAAATTAAATTAAAATTAAAATTTTTCAATATAATTATAATTACAAATTGTTTAAAAAAATTTTTATTTTCTTTACCTAAAATTAAATTAATTTTTATTTTAATTAAAACTGGATTACCAATTAAAATTATTTTAATTAGATTAAAAAAAAAATTATATAAAAAAGATATTGTTATTGATTTTGGTAATTCATTTTATAAAAATACTTATATAAATAATATTTTAATAAATAAAAAATTTATTTTTTTATCTTCTGGTATATCAGGTGGTTGTTCAGGAGCATTATATGGATTATGTTGTATGATAGATTGTAATATAAAACAATATTTTTTAATTAAAAATATTTTAAAAAAAATTTTATTTAAACAAAAAAAAAAATATAGTTGTTGTATTACAATTGGAAAATCAAGTTCTCATTATATTAAAATGATTCATAATGGAATAGAATATGGTATTTTACAACTTATAGCTGAAATATATTTCATTATTAAAATTTTTGTAAAACATAAAAAAAATATAATAAATATTTTATTAAATTGGAAAAATTCAAATATTAATTGTTATTTATTAAAAGTTTTATTAAATATTTTATTAAAAAAAAAAAAAAAAATATGCGATATCGTTGAACAAAAAGGTACTGGAAGAAATACAGTATTAAATTCTTTAAATAATAATATAAATATAAATACTATTTTTGAAGCTTTAATAATTAGAATTATATCAAAAAATATTTTTTTTAGAAATATAATTTTATTTAATAATAAATATATTTTTTTAATAAATTATTCAATATTTTTAGAAAAAATAAAAAATTTTTTTTTTTTTTGTAAATTACAATGTTATATACAAGGTTTTAATCAAATTATTAAAATTAAAAAAAAATATAATTGGAAGTTAAATTTTAATAATTTAATAAAAACATATTTAAATAGTTGTATTATTGATTCTAATATTTTATTATATTTAATAAATTTTAAAAAAAATTTTTTTTTAATAAAAATTTTTTTTTATTATTTAAAAAAAATAAATTCTTTTAAAAAAATAATAATAATATGTTTAAATTTAAATTTATCAATTTTCTTCTGTTTTTCTACATATAATTTTTCATTAATTATAATAAACAAAAATTATAATTTTAAAATAATTCAAATGAAAAGAAATTTTTTTGGAAATCATTTAATTAAATATTTATGATAAAAATTAATTATAAAAATTTGTTTTTTTTAAATAATAAAAAAAAAATAATTTTTTTTTATTCTAAATATAATAATTCAAATTTTTTTTTAAAAAAAAATTTAATTAAAATTGAAAAAAAAATTAAAATTTTTATTTTTTTTATAAAAATTGAAAATAAATTAAAATTTTGTATTGAAAATAATATATTTCAAACTCCTACATTATTTTTTGATTTTAATAAAAAAATAAAAATTACAGGTATTTTAAATATAAAAAATTTATTAAATTTTTTAATTATAAAGAGATAATGGGATTCGAACCCATGAAAATTTTAATAAATTTTTTATGCTTTCCAAGCATACTCTTTAAACCACTCAGACATATCTCTAGCGAAAAACGAGATTCGAACTCGTAGCTTCCACCATGGCAAGGTGAATCTTTACCATTAAGATATTTTCGCTATCTCGTAAGGGAATCGAACCCTTTTTTTCGCCGTGAAAGAGCAAGGTCCTACCTATAGACGAACGAGACAAAAAAAATTATTTATTTTAATAATAAATGAAAAATAATAATACTTTTGAAATGGAAGGTATTGTTATCAATACTATGCCAAATGCAACATTTAAAATTAAATTAGAAAATGGAATTTTAATTAATGCTTTTATTTCTGGTAAAATTAGAAAAAATTTTATTAAAATTATGATTGGTGATAAAGTAAAAATTTTAATGTCTGATTATGATTTAACTAAAGGAAAAATTATACATAGAATTTAATGATTAACATTTTATTAAATTCTGGAGGAAAAGATTCTAATTTTTTTAATTTTAATTTATTTTGTTATAATTTATTTATAAAAATTAATAATTGTTATTCTTATTTTGAACAAAAATATTCTTTTTTAAACAGTAAATATATTAAAAAAAAAATTTTTTATATTTTTTTAAACAAAGAATATTATTATATAATTAATAATTATAAAAAAAATAATATAGATTTTTATTGTAATAAATTAATTAAAATATATTTAATAAAAATAATTTTAAATAAAAAATTATTATTTACTGGTCATTATTTTAAAAAAATAAAAAATTATTTTTTTTCTTCTATTGATCAAAAAAAAGATCAAACTTATTTTTTAAATTATAAAAATAATATATTTTCTATAAATGGTTATTTTAACAAAAAAAAAATATTATTTTTTTCTATAAAAAATAACTTTTTTTGTTCAAAAAAAAAAAATACTACAGGAGTTTGTTTTAAAAAAAAAATAAATTTTTTTTTATATATATTTTTTATTGAAAATAAAATTTTATTTAATATTATTAAAATAAAAAAAAATTTAAATTTAGGAAAAAAATTTTTTAATTTTAAAATTATATATATTAAAAAAAAAATTATTATTATTAGTAAATATAAAGTTAAATATTCAATTATAATTATAAAAAAAATAAATTTAAAAAATATTTTTTTTAAATTAAATTCTCAAAGTTTAAAAAAAAATGGAAAAATAATAAATTTTAAAGGAAAAACATTTTTAATATTTTACAAAAAAAATTTTTTTATAGAAAAAAATAATATTTTAATATTTTATAATGATCTAATAATTAATAATTTTAAAATTAAAAAAAAAAATTAAAAATTTTATTTTTATTATTTCTTTAATTTTATTAAAAAAATTATACGATAATCTACAGTTATTATTATTATTAATAAACATTTTTTTTAAAAAATTACATAAATTATCACATCTTAATATAATTTTATTTAAATCTAAAAAATCATTTAATAATTTATTATTATTTATTTTTAACAAAATTATATTTGTAAAATAAAAATTTTTTTTATAAAAAATTGAAAAAATACTTTTTTTAATATAAAAATTAATAAAAAAAATAATTTTTTTATTTCTTAAATACCATTTTAAAGAATAATAATTAGAATAAATAGAAATTATATTTTGAGTTCCAAAATAAAATTTTTCATCAAAATTTTTAAAAATAAATTTATTTGATAAAAATAAACTTCCTCCTCCAATTAAAATTGGATTAATTTTTGATAAAAAAAAAATTTTACAATACAAAACAGATACTCCTGTTAAAGAATATAATTTATGTAAAGAAAATATTAAAAAATCAATTTTTATTTTTTTTAAATTTATATTTATACTAGAAATAGATTGAGTATTATCTATAAGTGTAATAATATTATTATAATTGCAAATTTTAATTATTTTTTTAAATTTATTTATAACTCCATAATTGTTAGAATTGATATTTATTATGCATAATAATGTATATACATTTAAAAAATTACAAATTATATTTATATATATTTTATTTTTATAATTAGGAAAAATTATTAATTTTAAATTTTTATTTTTTAAAATTTTTAATAATGGTAATATAATAGAATTATGTTCTTTATTAGAAATAATAATTTCATTATTATTTTTAAAAAAATTTTTTAAATTTAAAATAATAAAATTTATAGAAAAAGTTGAATTAAAAAAAAAAATTATTTCTTCTATAAAATTAATATTTAAAATTTTTTTTATTAAAAATTTAATTTTTTTAAAAAAAAAAAAATTTTTTTGTAATAAATTATATTCACCTCTATTTAAATTAAAATTTTTTTTTTGCAATACGTTTATAATTGATTTAAATAATATTTTTGGTTTTTGATTAGTAGAAGAATTATCTAAATAAATTATTTTTTTAAAATTTATTAAAAAATAAAACATCAAAAAACAATTTTTTTAAAAATTTTTTTACTTAAAAAAAAATAATACATATTTTTTTTAAAAATAAAAGATATTTTATGTTTACAAAAAATTTTTTTAGTAAATAAATTTATATTTAAATTTACAAATATAAAATTTTTATTATAAACAATAAATTCTATATTTTGATAAATAAAATTATTTTTTACATTTTTTTTAACTTTTAAATTATTAAAAATAATGAAAAAATTTTTTTTTGAAATTATATAAAAAAATTCTAAACAATAATTATTATTATTATAAATTAAAATAATATTTTTAATTTTAACAAATAAATTATAAATTTTTGATTTAAAATAAAATAAAAAAAAATTTTTTTTAAATAAATAACTTTTAATTTTTTTATTTAAAAATTTTATAATATTTAAAAATAATATAATATTATTAAATTTTAAAAAAAAAAAATTTATTTTATTTAAATTTTTTTTAAAAATAATTTTAGAAAATAAACAAAAAAAATTAGATATAAAAACATTATTTAATTTTAAATAAATTAATGATTTTAATAAAAAAATTTTCAATAATAAAAAATTAAAAATTTTTAATTTTATGTTGTAAATATTGTTTAAAAAAATAATTTTTTTTTCATTTATAAAAAAAAATAAATAAATTTTATTATTATTAAAAAAATTTTTTTTTAAACAATTTAAATTAAAAAATTTTATTTTTTTAAAAAAAATTCTTTTTAAAATTTTAAAAAAAAAATTATTTTTATATTTATTATTATGAAAAAATTTTTTTAATATAAAAAAAAATTTTTTTTTATTATTTAAAAAAGTTAAATACATGATAAAAAACTTATTTTATTTAATTTTATTATTATATAAAAATCTATAAATAAAATATTTTTAATGTTTTTATTATGAGATATAATAACGATATATTTTTTATTTTTTATTTTATTTAAATAATTCATTATAAAAAATAAAGAATTATAATCTAATCCAGAATCAATTTCATCTAATAAAATAAACATTGGATTTATTATTAATAAAAATAAAAATTCATTTTTTTTTTTTTCTCCTCCAGAAAATCCATAGTTATACATTCTATATAAAAGTTTTTTTTTAAAATTTATGTTTTTTATATAAAAATTTAAAATTTTAAAAAAAAATTTATTATTATAGTTAAAAATATTATAACATGTTTTTAAAAAAAAAATATTTTTAATGTTATAAATTTCAATTGGATTTTGATAAGTGAAAAAAATTCCCATTCTTGCAATATAATCTGTTTTATAAAATAAAATATTAGTTTTATTAAAAAATATTTCTCCTAAATAAAGATAATTTTCATCTTTAATAAAAGATTTTATTAAAGTAGATTTTCCGATACCATTATTTCCTATTAAAACATATGTTTTTTTTTTTAAAAAAAAATTTATTTTTTTAAAAATAAAAAATTTTTCACATTTTATAGATAAATTTATAATTTTTATCATATAATAGAATATTTAATTATAGAATTTAATAAATCATTTATTTCTGAAAAAAATTCTAAAGGTAATTTTTTTATTATATCATAACAAAAATTATTTATTAACATGTTATAACATTGAAAATTAAAAATACCTTTACTTTTTAATAAATTAATTTCATTTAAAGAAATTTTAGTTACATTTGCTTCATGTTCTATTAAACAATTACTATTTAAAATTATATTTAATGGAAAAGTAAAAATTTTACCATTATTTATTATAATAGAATCACAAGATGTAAAATTTTTAGAATTATTTGCAAAAATATAATTTTTTACCATACCTCTATAAATTTGTAAAGAATTATTTAATGCTATACTTTTAGAATTAATATAAGAATTACAATTATTACCTAAATAATAAATTTTTGTACCAGTATCAATTTGTTGAAATTTGTTACTAATACTAATTGAATAAAATTCAGAATTACTAAAGTTTCCTTTTAATATAGTAGAAGGATATTTCCATGTTATTGATGATCCTGATTCAATTTGAATCCAAATAATGTTTGATTTATTATTAACACAAATACCTCTTTTTGTAACAAAATTAAAAATACCTTTTTTATTAAATTTATTTCCAGAATACCAATTTTGAACTGTTGAATATTTTATTATAGAATTAGATTTTGATATTAATTCAACAACTGCAGTATGTAATTGAAAATTTTTTTTTTTTGAAGCTGTACATCCTTCTAAATAAGAAATTGAAGAATTATTTTCACAAATAATTAAAGTTCTTTCAAATTGACCAACTTCATCATTTATTCTAAAATATGATGATAATTCAATAGGACAAATTGTATTTTTTGGTATATAAACAAAAGTTCCATCACTAAAAATTGATGAATTTAAACAAGAAAAAAAATTATCATATGGTTTAACAACACTACCTAAATATTTTTTAATAAAAAATTCAAAATTTTTAATTGATTCATTTAAAGAACAAAAAATTATACCTTTTTCTAAAAGTTTTTTTTTCATTGTTGTTTTAACAGAAATAGAATTATAAACAAAATCTATTGCTTTTTTTTTATTAATAATTTTATTAAAAGTTTTTTTTAATGAATAATTATTTTTATTATCATGAAAATTATAATAACAAGAATTTTCAAAAAAAATTTTTTTTAAAAAAAAATTACCCCATTTAGGAAAAATCATTTTTTTTAATATCTTGAAAGAATTTAATCTAAATGATTTTAACCAATTTGGTTCTTTATTAATAAAAGAAATTTCATTTATTAAATTTTCGCAAAATTTTTCTTCAATTTGATATGAATTTATTAAACTATAATAACTATATTTATTCATAAAAAAATTAAATCTTTTTCGTTTTTTCCTATTGAAATAATAATAATAGAAGTATTTGTTACTTTTTCAATAAATCTAATATATAGATGAAAATTTTTTTCATTTTTAAAATATTTTAAATTTATTTTTTTCCAAGAATTAAATATAAAATAATTATTTTTAAAAAAATTATTTTTATAATTAAAAAATTTTATTTTATTAATATTATAATTAATTAATAATTTAATATATTTTATTGTTATTAATGAATCCATTTTTGTTAAAATTAAATTTGAAATATTATTTATTTTAATCATTTCTTTTAATAAAAATAAATCATTCCAACCAGAATTTCTTAATCTTAATGAATTTGTTCCAAATTCTTTATTTATATAAGAAAAAAAAAAATTTTTTTTTTTATTTAATTTAGTGTTTAAATTTCCATTACCTACTCTAGTTGAAAAAGATTTAATTATACCAATAAATTTTAAATTATTTAAATAAAAATTTGAATTAATAAAAATAGATTTATTTATTATATTTGAATTTGTAACAAAAGGAAAAGTACCATTATTAAAATCCAACATAACACCTTGCGCGCTTTCGAATATTTTATTAATTTTAAAATTAATAATATAATTATTATTAACAATATTTTTTTTAATAATTTCAATCATAATTTTTATTTTTTTTAATAAAAAAAATAAAAATATTTTTAATTTAATTTTAAAAAAAATAAAAATTATATTATAAAAAAATAAATTTTTTTTTAATATTTTTAAAAAATATAAACAAAATATATTTCTTATATTAAAACTACATTTAATAGATTTTCTTAAATTTATTATACTAATACCATTAAAAGTAGTTCCTATTTTTATAATTTTATCAATTAAAAAATCTATAAATTCATCTATTTTATTTATAATAAATACATTTTTTGATATAAAAATATTATTAAAATTTATTTTTATTTCTTTTAATAAATTTTCTATTAAAATATAAATATTATTAGATAATAAAGAAATACAATATTTTTTAAAAACACCAGATGGTAAAATTTTAATAATTTTTTTTTTATTATTTTTATAAATAGTATGACCTGCATTATGTCCTCCATTATATCTTATAATTAAATTACTAAAATTTGAAAAAAAATCTATTATTTTACCTTTACCTTCATCTCCCCATTGTAAACCTATTAATGATAAATTCATATTTTTTTAATTTTTTTTTTTTATAAAAAAAATATAAAAAATAACCATTATTAATTATTAATTTATTCATGATAAAATTTTTATTTGATTATGATAATACAATCTTAAATTGTGATAGTGAATACATTTGGAATAAAATATTAGATAAAATATTAATTTTTAAAAAAAATAAAGTTAATATTTTTTTTTATAAATTATATAATAATAAAATAATTAATAATAATTGTTTTTGTAATTTTTTAAAAAAAAATTATTTTAAAGTAAAAAAAATTAAAATAATATATAATTATATAATAAAAATATTTAATAATAAAAATTTTTTTTATAAAAAAAGTATTTCTACAACTACTAATTTTATACTTATTAAAAATAAGAAAAAAATTTTTAATTGTTATTGTTATTGTAATAATTATAAAATAATAAATTTCAATTATAAAAAAATTTTAAATTTTAAAAAAAAAAAAAATATTTTTATATCAGATTCAATAAATGATATTTTTTTTTTTTTTTTTAACAAAAAAAACATTATATATAATTCTGATAAATTTTTATATTTTTTAAATAATATAATTTTAAATAATAATATTTATTAAAATTATTTATAAATAGGAAATTTGTCACAAATAAAATTTATTTTTTCTTTATAACAAATATTATTTTCAATTATATCACATATAATATTAGCTAAAAATTCAACTTCTAAATTTTTCATTTTTCTAGTAGTTATAGCTGATAATCCTATTCTTATAGCGCTAGGATTTATTGAATTTTTATTATCATTAGGAAAAAAATTTTTATTTAATAAAATACCATTTTTTTCTAATTTTTTTTCAATTTTTAAACTAAATTTATTTTTTAAATGTATAACAAACATATGATTAATTGTATTTAAATTTAAAGATTTATAACCTCTATATAAAAATACTTTTAACATAATTTTTGAATTAATTAAAATTTGTTTATTATAATTAATAAAATTAAAATTATTTGATTCTTTAAAAGATATAAATTTTGAAATAATTAAATTTCCAATACAACCACCTTGTTGACCAGGAAAAACAGATGAATTAATTTTTTTAAAATATTTATTATTATTTGTTAATATTATTCCTCCTTTTGTTCCTCTTAAAGTTTTATGTGTAGTAGAAGTTACAATATCACTATTTTTAATTGGATTATCAATTAATCCAGAACATATAAAACCAGAGATATGACTAATATCTGATAATAAAAAACAATTATTTTTTTTTGATATATATTGTAAATACTTCCAATCAATATTAGATTGATAACAAGAATATCCTACAATAATTAATTTTGGTTTTTCTTTTTTTATTAATAATTCAATATTGTTATTATTTAATAAATTATTTTTATCTAAACAATAATTTATAATTTTAAATATAACTCCAGAAAAATTTTTTTTAAAACCATGAGAAAGATGTCCACCAGATTTTAAATCTAAAGATAAAATTTTATCATTTTTTTGTAATAAAGTTTGAAAAGCAGAAAAATTTGCTTGAACTCCTGAATGAGGTTGAATATTAGAATATTTTGAAGAAAATAATAATTGAGACTCAATTATTGATTTAATTTCAAAAAAATCAAATAATTTACATCCTGAATAATATCTATTAAATGGATATCCTTCTATATATTTATTAATAAAACAAGATGAAGAATATATTATTGAAGCAATACTTGAATAATTTTCAGATGCTATTAAATTTATTTTTTTATTTTGTTTAATAGATTCTATTTTTAATAAATTTAAAAAATTATAAAAATTATTCATATAATAAATACATAAAAAAAATAAAAATATTTTCCATTATATTATTTTTTGGAATAATATTTAAATTATCTTTTTTTTTATTTTCTATAAAATTATCTAAATAAAGAAAAATAAATATATTATTTATTAATAATTTATAATATATAATATATAATAATATTTTTAAAAAAAAATTTTTTTTCATACAATTTAATATTTTATTAATTATTTTTATAAAAATAATAAAAACTATTTCTAAATTTTTTTTAATTTCATTTTTTTTTATATATAATAAAGTTTCTTTAAAAAATATTTTTAATAAGTTGTTTTTCATAATTTTTTATTGTTTTTTATAAATAATATTATTAATTAATTTTTTTTATATAAATAATTAATAATCAAAACTTGCACCTTTAGAGGAATCTAATGAATTTTTTCTGTATAAATTCAATATACCGAACGAAATTTTACTATAATTAAAAAAAAATTTTTTTCTATTATTGATATTGTTATTATTCACAAAAAATATTATATTATTATTAATAGTATCAATCATTAAAATATCATTTTCTTTTAAAATTGAAATTTCACCTTTATTATAAGCTTCTGGTGATATATGACCTACAACAAATCCATGACTACCACCTGAAAATCTACCATCAGTAATTAACGCTATATCTTTTTTTACACCTATTCCAATTAAAGCAGATGTAGGTGTTAACATCTCTCTCATACCTGGACCACCTTTAGGTCCTTCAAATCTAATAACAATTATTGTTTTTTTATAAATTTTTTTTTTATATATATATTCAATAGATTCTTCTTCTGAATTAAAAATTTTACTTTTTCCAAAAAATATTTCTCCTTCTTTTCCAGATATTTTTGATATACATCCATTTTTAGATAAATTACCAAATAAAATTTTTATTTGATTTGTTTTTTTTAAAGGAAAATTTATATTTTTTAAAATTTTATTAACATAATTATTTTTAATATTTTTTAAATTTTCCTTTAATGAATTACCAGTTATTGTTAAACAATCACCATCTAATAATTTTATTTCTAATAAAAATTTTAAAAATTTTTGTATACCTCCACAATTAATTAAATCAGAAATAAAAAATATACCACTAGGTTTTAAATCTGAAATTGTTGGTAAATTATTTGTTATTGATTTTATATCGTATAATGATATTTTAATATTTAAACTATTAGCAATACTTAATAAATGTAAAATACAATTTGTTGAACCTCCTAATAAAGAAATTACTTTAATAGCGTTTAATATTGATTTATAAGTAATAATATCTTTAATTTTAATATTTTTTTTTAATAAATTAAATATAATTTTTCCAGAATTAATACAATTTATAATTTTATTTATAGATTGAGCGTTTTGTAATGAACTATTTGGTAAACTAATTCCAATTATTTCAGATGCAATTGCCATTGAATTTGCTGTATACATACCACTACATGAACCGGAACCTATAATTGAATTTTTTTCAATGTTTAATAATTGATTTTCATTTATTTTTTTAGAATAATATTTTCCTAATGATTCAAAAACTGATATTATATCAGTTCTATTTTTACCTGGTAAAATAGTTCCAGAATAAATAAATATTGAAGGCAAATTTAATTTACACATACCTAAAATACAACCTGGTATATTTTTATCACAACCTCCTATACTTATTATAGAATCAAAATTTTGTGCATTACAAACTGTTTCAATAGAAGATGAAATAATTTCTCTAGATAATAAAGAGTATTTCATTCCTAAATTACCATTTGAGATACCATCTGAAACTGTAATTGTATTAAAAATTGTTCCTTTACAATATTTATTAACTCCATATTCAGTTGCTTTTGAAAGAATATTAATATGATTATTACAAGGAGTTATATTACTCCAAGTTGAAGCTATTCCAACTTGATATTTTAAAAAATCATTACTTTTATATCCAACAGCTCTTAACATAGCCCTATTTGCCGCTCTTTCAGGCCATTTCGTTATTAAATTAGATTTCATAAAATTTTTTTAAAAAAAATAATAAATGATTTTTTTTTATATTTTTTTTAACACAATTACCAATGTTTTTTATTAAAATAAAATTTATTTTATTGTTAAATTTTTTATCTAAAATTATTTTATTAATCATTTTTTTAGAAAAAAATAAAGAATTTTTTATAAAAAAATTTAATTTTAAGAATAAAAAAATATTTTTTTTTAAAATATTTAAATTTAATTTATAATAATAACTTGATAAAAAATAACAAAATATTATTCCTATAGTTACAGATTTTCCATGAGAAAAATTAATAATTTTATTATTTTCTATACAATGAGCATAAGTATGACCTAAATTTAATATTGATCTATAATTAAATTCATAATAATCTTGTGAAATTATTTTACTTTTAATATAACAAGATCTTGATATAATTTTTTTTATATTTTTTTTTTTATAAATATAAAAAAAAAATTTTTTATTATTAATAATTGAATATTTAATTATTTCTGAATAACCATCAAAAAATTCATTTTTTTTCATAAAAAAAATTATATTATAATTTATATAAATATAAATAGGATTGTTTATTAT
This sequence comes from Candidatus Carsonella ruddii HC isolate Thao2000, assembly GCF_000287275.1. Classification (NCBI taxonomy): domain Bacteria; kingdom Pseudomonadati; phylum Pseudomonadota; class Gammaproteobacteria; order Oceanospirillales; family Halomonadaceae; genus Candidatus Carsonella; species Candidatus Carsonella ruddii. The sequence goes on along the minus strand of NC_018416.1, from coordinate 24,699 downwards.
CCCAATACTATTTTTTGAAAAAAAATTAACAGCATTTTTACCCCCAATTGAAGAATCAATTTGAGATAATAAAGTTGTTGGAAATATAGAAAAAGATATTCCTCTAAAATAACTTGAACAAACAAAACCAATTATATCTCCCAATACACCACCTCCAAAAATTGTAATTAAAAAATTTTTATTAATATTTTTTTTAATCATATATTTCCATATTATTTTTAAAGTATTTATATTTTTATATTTTTCACCAAACGGAATAATAACAAATTTAAATTTTTTTATTTTTTTTTTAAAAATACTAAATAATAATATATAAATATTATAATCTATTATTATAAAAATATTATTTTTTTTAAAAATATTAATATTAAAATAACTATTAATGTATATATTTGTTAAAAATTTTTTTTTAGTTTTTATTATTTTCATATTAAATTACAATTTTTGCATTTATTTAAAATAAAATTATTTAATTTTAAATAATATTTTTTTCTTATACAAAATCTTAATTTTAAATATTTTTTTGATTTTAAAGTTGGTCTATTATAATTATCAAAAATTATTCTTTTTATTTGATTAAAAATTATATTATTTTTAAATATTAATAAATTTAAAAAAAAAATTTCACTTCCACCACCTAAAAAAATTTTTTTTTTTATATTTAAAATAATTAAAATAATTTTTTTTTCTAAAATTCTAAAAAAAAATTCAAAACATAAATTAATATTTTTATATTTTATAAGTAAATCTATATCAATATTATTATTTTTATATTTTTTAAACAAAAAAGTTTTTCCTGAACAAGAATCTCCATAAATAATTTTATTTAAAAAATTTTTCATATTTTTTATTAAATTTTTTAATTTTTTCAGAATTATCAGAAAAATTTTTTTTCTTTGTATAATATGGATGACAATTATTACAAATATTAATATTTAAATTATTTTTATAAGAAGAAAATAAAAAAAATTTTTCTTTACATATACAATTAAAAAAAATTTTCATGATAAAAATATTAAAACTAATTAAAAAAAAAATAAATGTAGGGAAATCATATTCATTATTTATATTGAAAAACAATTTAAATTTTTTAATAAAAAAAATTTTTGAAGAATTAAATGAAATCTATTTTTCTTTTATTAATTATAAAAAAAATAAAAATTGTTTTTTTAAATATGATTTATTAAAAGAAATTTGTGATTTTATATATCATTTTAATTTATTTTTAATATATAATAATATTTCTTATTTCGATATAGAAAAAGAATTGTTAAGAAGAAATAAAATATCTGGAGAAAAAGAAAAAAAAAATCGTTAAAAATTATTTTTAATAGAAATTAAAATTTTATTTATATTAATTAAAGAATGATTTAACTCATACCAATTTCTAGTTTTTAAACCACAATCTGGATTTATTAAAGATTTAATAGGATTAATAATTTTTAAGAAATTAAAAAAATTTTTTTTTAAATTGTATTTATTAATTATAACAGGACTATGAACATCATAAATACCAGCTCCTAAATTTAAATTTATCAATTTAAATATTTTTAAATTATTAAAATTTTCTCTAGTAGATTCTATAGTTAAAGTATTAATATTTATTTTTTTAATAAAATTTATTACATCATCAAATAATGAATAACAAATATGAGAATGTATTTCATTATTTTTTTTTATAAATTTAGTGCAATTATTAAAACAAAATAAAAAATTATTAATTTCTAATTTCCAATTATTTTTATTAATTGGTAAACATTCTTTAATTGTTGGTTCATCAATTTGAAATATATTAAATTTTTTTTGTAAATTTAAAATTTCTAAATTTATTATGTTTGACAATTTTAAACAATAAAAAAATTTTATTTTTTCATTAAAAAAAGACCATTTTAATATTGTAATTGGTCCAGTTAAAATTATTTTTATTTTTTTTTTAGTAATAGAATTTGAAAAAAAAAACCAATTTTCTGTAATATTATTACCATTTTCAATATTTAAAATAATAGGAGGTTTTACATATCTAGTCCCATAACTTTGAACCCATCCATTTAAAGTTATATCAATTCCTTTAATATTTTTTGAAAAATATTCTACCATATCTGTTCTTTCTAATTCTCCATGAGTTAAAATTTTATAATTAAATTTTATTTGTTTCAAAAAACATAAATAAATATTTTCTTTTAATATATTATTATATTCTATTTTATTAATTAAAAAAAATTTTTTTTGTTTTCTAGAAATTTTTATTTCTTTATTTTGAGGAAAAGATCCAATAGTATTATTTATAAAAATTTTATTATTATATTTATTATTTTTTTTTTCAATTTTATTAATATTTGTTTCTAATAAAATTTTTTTTTTATATATTTTGAAATTAATTAAATATAATAAATCATAACTGTTAATTTTTTTAATTAATAATTTATTTAATAATTTTAATTCATTTATTTTTTGAAAAAAAAAAGATAAATATTTTTTATTAAAAAATTTTTCTATATTTAAATTATAAGGTAAAAATTTACAATTTGTTATTGATAAATTATTATTTTTAATATTTTTTATTAAATATAATATATTAATTTTATTTAAATTATTTTCAATAGCAAAAAAAAAATTTTTTTCATTAAAAATATAATTAGTTATAATATTTATATTAAGATAAATTTTTTTTAATAAACTAATATTATTTAAATTTATTTCAAAAATTGAATTTATACTAAAATTTAAATTTAAATTATTATAAAATATTAAAAATAATTTTTTCCAATTATTATTTAATTTTAAGCATAATATTGGTTCTTCAAATTGAAAATTAAAATTCTTTAAATTATTAATTTTTTTTATTATTAATAAATATATTTCAAACAATTTTTTAAAATTATGTTTTTGATTTATAGATAAAAATAAATAACTTATAGGTCCAATAATTGTTATTGTTGTTTTAATTCCATTTTTTAAAAAAAATAATAAATCATTTATAAATAAATTACTATTTAATTTTAAATTATTATAATTGTTTGGTATAATATAATGATAATTAGTATTAAAAAATTTAGTCATTTTTTGAGGTATAATTTTATTATTACCTCTTGCAAAAAAAAAATATTCTTTTTTTTTTATTATTTTATTATAATCAACAGAATTAATTAAACAACTTATATCTAAAATAGAATCATACATGCTAAAATCTCCTATAATTATATTTTTAAAATTATTAATAACTTGAAATAAAATTTTTTCAATTTTTATTTTTTTTATTGTCATTAATAAAATTTTATAATTTTCAATATTTTCTTTTTTCCAATATTTTTCAGTGATTTTTTTTAATTCTCTATATTTTCCAATATTAGGAGAATTAATATAAGATATCATTTTTTTTAAAAAAAAATATTATTTAAAATAACTAATTAAACATCTTATAAAATTTCTTTTAATAGAAATATTTTTATTACTTTTATCTATTAAGTTAATTTTTTTTTTTAGAAAAATATTATAATATGGTTTTATAAAATAATATTTTTTATACCAAATATTTTTATTAATTATTTTTTTTTTTTTTAAACAATTATATAAAAAAAATTCAATTTTATCTAAATAATGATGATTTTTAATATAAAAAATATTATTTTCTTTTTTAATTAAAGAAAACCTAATTTTTCTCATTATTAATTCATTATTATATTTTTTTATTAAATTATTATTAATAAAAACATTAAAATAATAAAATAAAAAAATTTTTTTTACATTATAATAATTATAATTTATAAAATTACATTTTTTTTTTTTATAAAAACAATTTAAATAACTATAAAAACTATCTTTACCAAAAGAAAATAAAATTTTTATTTTTTTAATTAAAAAAATGTTTTTCATTTATTTACACAAATTATACAATATTTAAAAATATTTAAAAATTTTAATTTAATCATATTTTTTTCAATTAATTTTATACATAAATTAGAAAAAAAAATTTTATTTTTATATTTTAAACATACTTTATTACCAGTTAAACTAAAATTATTAAATAAAAATTTTATAATTTTATTTAAAAAAAATATATTTTTAATTAATAATATAATTATAATACCTATAGAATTTATAAAAGGAATTATATCATAATATTTTGATACTTTTATTTTAAAATCTTTTTCATCATAACAAATTAAAAACATAAATGAAGTTTCTATTTCTATTAATCTAGTATATTTTGAATAAACATTTAAATTAAATATTTTTTCATTATTAAAAATTCTATATAAATATATTTTTTTTTCAAAAAACATTTTTTTTTTTGGAACTCCTATAATAATATTTAAATATTCATTTTCAATTCTATTTAATAAATTAAATTTAATTTGTCCTATAAATAAATTACAATAATAATCAGAAGGTTGATTAGATACAAAAAATTTTAATAATTTTTTTTCTATATTTAAAATTTCAAAAGAAGTAACATCATTTATTTTTTCTTTAAATTCTGGTAAACTAGAATAATCAATAAAATTTATCATTTTATAAATTAAAGAACGATTATATTCACTTTTTAATATTAATATTTTTTGATATATAAATTGAAAATTTATATATAAAAAAACTCTATTAATTCTATAACAATCAAAAAAACCACAAAAAATTAAATTTTCAATAATTTTTTTATTTTTTATTTTAAATATACTAAATATTTTACAAAATGTTTCAAAATTATTAAAAAAAAAAATTTTATTTCTATAATATAAAATTCTATCAATAAAATCATCATCAATAAATTTTACAATAGAAAAACCATATAAAATACCATTTTTATATATTTTAAAATTATCATCAGATAAATTTATATCAGGTTTATAAAAAAAAATACCTATTGTTTTTAAATTAAAAATAACTCTATCTAAATCTAATCCTAATAATTGATCTACATAAATATTAGATATACAAAATTCTAATAAATAATTTGCTTTTAAAAAAGCAGTTTGATATACTATTTTTGAATAAGAATGAGCATGAGTTTTATTAAAACTATATCCAGCAAATACAACAATTAAATAAAAAAAATTTTTATACTCTTTTTTATTTAATTTTAATTTTAAACATTTTTTTTTAAAAATTTCAAATAAAATATTTAATTCTTTAAAAGAATTTGATATCATTATACGAAAAATTTTTTCAGAATCATACATAGTACTTTCAAAAATTGATTGAATAATAGAAATTACTTGTTCTTGAAATATTATTATACCATGAGTATAATATAAAAAATTTTTTAAAAATGTATAATTATAATTTTTATAAGGAAAATAATTTTTTTCTAAATTATTTTTTCTATTTAAAAAAATATTTACACATCCTGATTGTATCGGACCAGGTCTAAATAAAGATAAATAAAAAATAATATCATAAATATTTATTATAGGACATCTTTTTATCATTTTTTTCATACCATTTGATTCTAATTGAAAAACTAAATCTGTTTCTAATGAATTTATCATTTGATAAGTATGAAAATCATCAATATTAAATTCACCAGTACTTTTTTCAGGAATCATTGATAAAACTAAATTAATTAATGTTATTGTTTTTAATCCTAAAAAATCAAATTTTAATAATCCTATTTCTTGTAAAATTGTTTTTTCATATTGTGTTACACAATCTTCATTATCAAATAAGATTGGAGTTATGTTAAATAAATTATTTTTACAAATAACTACTCCACCAGCATGTTTACTAATATTAGCATATAATCCTTCAATTTTAGTTGATATCTTCCATATATCTAAACTTTTTTCATTGCTAGAAATAAAACTTCTTACAGATAAAAATTTTCTAAAAATATCTTCCATACATAATTCTAAAGAAAATGGTATAGATTTAGAAAATCTATCTCCAGAAATATAATCCATTCCTATTGCTCTAGATAAATCTCTTATTAAAGATTTAGTAGATAAATTATGAAACGTAATAATTTGAGCTGTGTTTATATAATCATAATATTCAAACATATGTTCTATAAGAGAATCTCTTTCTAAAACACAAAAATCTAAATCTAGATCTGGTAGACTAGGTCTTTCTGAAGTTAAAAATCTTTCAAATAATAAATTTTCATTAACAGGATCTATATCTGTAATATGTAAAGAATAACATATTAAAGATGAAGCCCCTGATCCTCTACCTGGTCCAGAAGGTATTTTTTTTTTTTTTGACCAAATCATAAATTCAAATATTATTAAAAAATAATCTAAAAGCCCCATTTTATTAACAATTATAATTTCTTTATTTATTCTATTTAAATAAGGTATTATATTTTTTTTTTTTTTTAAAATACGATTTTTTAATCCTGTTTTTAATAAATTAAAAAAAATTTTTTTTCTTACTTTAAATTTTTTAATTTTTACATTTGGTAAATTAAAATTATAACATTTAAATTTTATATTGCAATCATTAATAATAATAGAAATATTATTTATACTTTTTTTATTATCTAAAAAAAGTTTTTTCATTTGAGTATAAGTTTTTAAATATTGTTCATTTGTATATTCAAAAAAAATTTCATTATTTAAAAAACTTTCTTGACTTAATAAAACTTTACCTATACTGGCGGTATAATCTTCAAAAAATAAAAATTTTACACTATTACTAGCTACTAATTCTATTAATAATAATTTTGAATAAAAAAAAATTTTATTATTTATATATTTTTCAAATGGTAAATTAATTTTTATATATTCAAAATAAATATCTTTTTCAAAATAAAATAATAATTGTTTTAATGTGAATAATAATTCTTTTTCAGAATTATTTTTTTTATTTAAAATATAATATCTTGGATTTATTATTATAATTAAATTATTTATATAATTTATTATCCAATGTAATTTAAAAAAAACACCATTTTCTATATTTCCATACCTCCAAGCGTGAGATAATATTTGCATTAAATTTTTATATCCTAAAAAATTTTTTGCTAATAAAATTACCCCTAATAAATTTCCATTTATTAAAATAAAACATTCAATTCCAATTAATGATTTTATATTATTATCATAACAATAAAAATAATATTCATAAAAAGAACTCATTGTTAATAAATCAGTTACACAAATAGTTTTATAATTCATTTTTTTATAAATATCAATTATTTGTCCTATTTTAATAATACTATCAACAAAAGAATATTCCGAATGTAAATTTAAATGTGTAAAATTAATCATTTAATATTTTATAAGATTTTTTTTCAAAAAAAATTTTTATTTCTTCTTTTATAATTATAATTTCTTTTTCTATATTTTTTTCTAATATTTTAATTTCATCTTTACTTTTAAAATTATTTTTTATTTCTAAAAAAAAATTTTTTCTATGTTTTTCAATATTATCTTTAAATAATAAATATTCATTTTTTAAAATTTTAACAATATTTTGTCTAAATTCTAAACTTAAATTTGGTATAATTAATTCTAAATTATTTTTATTTTTTAAAATTTTAAAACCAAAATTTTCAAAAAAATTAATTTTTAAAATTTTTTTATAATAATCAATATTTTCAAATGTTAAAAAAAATTTTTTTTCTTCTAAATTTTTTATTAAACAAATATCTTTTAAAAAAAAATTTTTTTTATCAATTTTTATTTTTAAATTATTTAAAGTTTCTATATTTAAATTTTTAATATTAAAATTTTCAAATGTTTTTTTAAAATTAATTAATATTTTATTTAAAATATTTTTTTTATTATTAATAAAAATATTCATTTATTCGTAATAAAAATATTGATTTTTATTTATCAAATAAATAAAATTTATCATTTTAATATTTAATAAATTTTTAATTAATACATTGTTTTTAATAAAAAATTGATTTAATAAACTATTTTTACATTTATAATTAATAAAATTAATTTTATTAAATATTATTTGATAACATAAATTTATAATATTATTTTTATAATTAATTAAACAAAAATAATCATTTTTATGATTATAAAAAAAAATGTTTTTATTATAAAATATTAAAATTTTATCTAATAAAATTTTTTCTTTTAATTTTATTGATAATAAAAAAATTTTTTCTTTTATGTTAATAATATTATTTTTTTTTTCTAATTCTAATTTAAATTTTTCAATAATATTAGAATTTTTTATAATAATAGAATTAAATAATATTTTTAATATCATAATTTTATTATTATTTTTTATTGTTAAAATGGAAAAAAAAGAATATTTTTTTATATTTTTTAACATCATATTTTTTATAAATATTATTGTTTTATCATAATTCCAATAATTTTTTTCTAAAAATTTTTTTGAATCTCCTATACTTAAATCAAATTTTATCTTTATTTTTTTAATTAATTCAATATTTAACATATTTCACTAAATAATATTTTAAAAATTATATTTATACAATTAATAGAATTAATATTACAAGGTATAAAATAATTAATTCCTTTAATATTATCATTAGTATCTACTAATGCTAAAATTTTTATTTTTAATCTTTTTGCTTCATTTATAATTATTTTATCTTTATTAATATCAGTTATAAAAACTAAATCAGGAATTTTTTTCATTGTTTTTAATCCACCATATAAAAATTCAATTTTTTTTTCTCTTTTTAAAAAAATACTTTTTTCTTTTTTTGTAAAATTTTGTTTTCTTTTTTTTTTTAAAATAATAGATTTATTTAAATTTTTTTTAAAATTTTTTGAATTTGTTAAAATACCTCCTATTAATTTATTACAAATATAATATTGCTCTAAAGATCTAGAATATTTATAAATTATTTCTTTTAAATAATTTTTTGTACTAATAAATAAAATTTTTTTTTTTTCTATTATAATTTTTTTTAAATATTTTTTTAATAAATATAAATTAATAATTATTTTTTTTATATTAAAAAAACTAAAATTATTATAATTAAAAGAAATATAATTTTTTAAAAATTTTTTTTTAACATTTTTTATATTACCTATACAAATATTATTTAATATCATATGAAAAATAATCATATTAAAAATTTTATAAAATGTGGATATTTAAATAATTTTATTTTATCAATTATAAGTAATTATAAATATATAAATAATTTAGAATTAGATTATATAATTTTATATTATATAAAAAAAATAAATTGCAAATCTGCTACTATTAATTATAATAATTATAAATTTTCATCTTGTTTATCTATTGAAAATGTAATTTGTCACGGAATTCCTTATAAAAAAAAATATATATATTTTTTAAAAATAGATATTTCAATTATTTTTAAAAAATTATATAGTGATAATTGTTATAACAATAATTTTTTATTTAAAAAAAAAAATTTTTTTTTTAAAAAAAATTATTTTAATATTTTAAATTTAATAAAAATAAATAATAATATTACAATAGATTATAAAAAAAATAAAAATATTTTTATAAATAAAGAATATTGTAGTCATGGAATTTTTAAAAAATTACATAATAAATTAATTATATATCATTGCAATAATAATAAAAAAAATAAACTATTTAATACTTTTACAATAGAACCTATGTTTATTTTTTTTAGTAAAAAAGGATATTTATATAAAAATATTTTTTTTACAAAAAATAATAATTTTTCTTTTCAATGGGAGCATACTTTGTTTAATTTTAAAAAAAAAATAATTTTAACTACAATACGAAAAAATGAATTATGTTTTTTATAACGATTACAAATTATACTACAAATTTTAAAAAAAAAATTATTAATTCAATTTTTTATTGCGTAAAAAAAAAATTTTTTTTTTTAAAAATTAAAAAAAAACATTATTATTATTTTATAAATATAAAACAAATTATATTTTTGTTGATATTTTTTAATAATTGGAAGAAATTTTTTTTTAAAAATAATTTAATTTTAATTTCTTTTATTAAATATAATATAATATCTAATATAGATGGTATTTTTAAACTTTATTTAATAAGTAGAAAATACATTAAAAATAATATTTTAAATTTAAATAAAATTTTTAATTATTTAACAAATTTAATATGGACAAGTATTGGATTTTTTGATGTTAAAGATTTTTATAAATTTAAATTAAATAATTTTAAAATTATTATAGAAAGTATAGATAAAATCCCTTTTTTAATAAAATATATTATACCAAATAATATTAGAATTTCTAATACAAATAGAGTAAGATTAGGTGCTTATATTTCAAATGGAGTAACAATAATGTCAGAAGGATATGTGAATTTTAATACTTTTATAGGTAAAAATTGTATGATTGAAGGAAGAGTATCATCAGGAGTTTATATATCTAATAATACAGATATCGGAGGGTCATCTTCTATAATGGGAACATTATCTGGAGGTGGAAATAATATTATTAGTATAGGAAATAATTGCCTTTTAGGAGCTAATTCTGGTATAGGTATTAGTTTAGGTGATAATTGTATTATAGAAGCAGGTTTATATATAACATCTGGAATTAAAATCAGTTTAATATTAAAAAAAAAAAAAATTATTATTAAAGCTCAATTTTTATCATTTTTAAATAATTTAATTTTTTATAGAAATTCTATAAATGGAAAAATTGAATGTTGTAAAAATAATTTAAATTTAACAAAAATTAATAATTTTTTACATTTAAATTAATAATGGGATTAGATAGAATTGAACTATCGACCTTACCATTATCAGAGGTATGCTCTAACCAACTGAGCTATAATCCCATTTTTTTTAATTTTTTTAAATTATTATTTCAATAAATAAATATAACTATTAATATTTTATTATTATTATTATTTTAACTTTTTTTACATGCTATTATATTTTTTAAATTAAACAATATATATATGAAAAAAAAAAATTATATTATAATTATAAAAAAATTTTTATTTTTAAATAATATATATTTTAAAATTAATAAATATAAATCAAAAAATTTTAATATTATTTTAAATAAAAATTATTATTTAAAATATAAAATATATATATATATATATATATATATATATAAATAATAATTTTTATTTTAAATAATATTCAACATATTCTTTTTTATTAAAAGTATAAAAATGAAACATTTTACTTTTTTTTAAATTTTTAAAATAATAATTTTTAAAATTAATATAATTAAAATTTTTAATAATCCAAATAGGTAATTCAATTTTGCATTTATTTGTAAAATATATTATTTCTTTTATATTTTTTTTTGGAAAAATTCCAATTATAAAATTTTTGTTTATACCTATTTTTTTTAAAATATTTACACAATAAATAATTAAATTATAATTATAAAAAAATTGACTAATAAAAACATTTATTCCTATTTTTTTTTTTTTATAAATAAATAAAATTTCATTTAAAATATTTTTTGTTAATTTATGTTCTTCTAAATATAATCCTGAATAAATTCTTATAATATGACCAAATAAAATTCTAATCTTTTTAATTAAATTAAATGAATTTAATTTTGAATTATCTCCTGTTATAATAACAAAATCAAAAATTTTTATTTTTATAAAATTTATTATTTTTTTTACCAATAAAAAAAAATCATTACAAATAATATGAGGTATTATTTTAATATTTATACTTTTTTTTATGTTTTTTATAAAATTATAATTATCAATCTTTCCGCAAGTTATAGTTATAAATTTCGGAGATTTTTTTATTAAGTAATTAATAAATAAAATACTTTCTTTTATATTTTTATTTGGAAAAATTTCAAAACTTATATGTTTCATTAAATTGCCATTTAATTATTAATATTTTTAAATAATATTTATCAAATGTTATACTTATTTTTTTTTTATTATTTTTTATTAAAAACAAAGAAAATTTCATTCTATGTAAATCTATATATTCTTTTAAAAAAATCCATTTTTTTGAAAAATATTTATTTCTATAATAATAATGGTGATTAAAATAATCACTACCTGGATAAATACAATAAGGAACATTTTTAAAAGATAAAAATGAATTTAATTTGCATAAATGATAATTTAAAAAATTATCATTTTTTTTATTAATTTTATTTATAATTATTGAAATAGGATTTAATCTAAAATTTAAATGAAAATTAATCTCTCTCTCAATTATTAAAAAATCATTTTTAAAATTTAAAAAAATTATTTTTTTAAAGAAATTTTTAATATTATTTTTACAATTTAAAAATTTTTGAATTGTTTTTATTTCTAAATAATAAGAATTATTTCTTTTTATTAATAAATTAGCATTTTTTAAATAAAACATATTTCTTTTAAAATAATTATTTCTATCAAAAATTTTATTATGATAAAAATTATTTAATAATGAACCATTATGTTTGTTTAAATTTTTTCTATTATTAATATCTGAATATATAAAATTTATTTTATACTTTATTAAAAATAATAATAATTTTTTTGAATTAATTTCAATTTTAAAAATAGATTTATTTTTTATTATTTTTTTATATAAATTTCTAAAACTTCCATATCCAATATATTCATCATAAAAATTTTGTAAATAAAAATTATATTTATTTTTTATTTTTAATGAATCAAACAGAAACCAATTTTTTGATTTAATTATTTTTTCAATAAATAAATCAGGTATATTAATTATTAAATTAATTTTAATTTTTTTAAATAATTTACTATTTTTAACAATTTTTAAAATATCAAAATTATATATTTCTAACGATATATTAATTTTAAAATATTTTTTTTTAATTAAATTATTAATTATAAATAATATATAATAAGGAAAATTATTATTAGAATTTTTCATCATTCCAATATGTATTTTATTACTATATTCTTCATAATTAAAATACAATATAGAACAAACTTTTTTAACATTTTTTAAAAAAAAAAAAATATCTTCATCAAAATAATTAATAAAAAAATTTAAAATTTTTTTTATTTTTTCTTCAAAATTCATAAATATATATAAAAAAGATATAATGTATCTTTCTTTTAAAGTTTCATATATTTTTTTGTTTTTTTTTTTTAAAACATTAGTAAAAATTTTTTTTATTTTTTTTATTGAAATATTTTTTTTAATTTTTGTTTCATTTATAAAAAAAATAATTTCATGAAAATAATAATTTTCACTAAATTCAATTAAATAAGGAAAATTTTTATTAAAAATATATAAATTATAATTTAATTTATTATATAATTTACTTATATAATAATAAAATAAATAACTTATTTTTTTTTTATCAAAAAAAATTAAATTATTTATTATATAATAAATTTTGTTTATTTTTTTATGTTTTTTTTTTATTTTATTTAATTTTAAACTTAAAATATTTGTTTTATAATTACTAAAAGAATAAATTTTTAATAATAAAATTTTTTCTACCATAATGTTATATAATATAATTAATAATATAAGAATAATTAGTTTAAAATCTATTCAAATTGCAAAATCAGGACATCCTGGTATGCCAATGGGTATTGGAGATATTTTTGTAATTTTTTGGTATTATTTTTATAAAAAAAGTTTTTTATTAAAAAATATTAATGATGATAAAATAATAATTTCAAATGGTCATGGTGTAATTATACAATATATAATGTTATATTTAAATAAATTGTATTTTTTAATTGATATAAAAAAATTAAGAAAATTTAATTCAAAAACTCCTGCTCATCCTGAAATATCTAATTTTATAGATGCTTCTACAGGACCATTAGGGCAAGGGATTGGTATTGGTATTGGTATTGGTTTAAAAAATAAAATTTATTCTTTTAAATTTAATAAAAAAATAAATTTATTTAATAATAAAATTTGGATTTTTTGTGGAGATGGATGTTTAATGGAGGGTGTTTCAAATGAAAGTATTTCTTTTTGTGGTGTATATAATATAAATAATATAATTTTAATATATGATAGTAATAATATATCAATAGATGGAGATGTAAAAAAATATTTTTTTGAAAATTTAAATAATAAATTTAATTCAATGAATTGGAATGTTATTGGACCTATTAATGGTCATGTTTATTTAGATATATATAAAGCTATTTTAATTGCTAAAAAAAGTAAGTTTCCAACTTTTATTTATTTTAAAACTATTATTGGATTTTTATCACCAAATAAATCTTATACAAATATTGTTCATGGAAATACATTTAATAAAACTGAATTAATTAATATATATAAAAATTATTTTATAAAATATATTTTTAAAAAAAAAATTTTTTTTATAAATAAAATAAAATATTTACATTATTATAAAAAAAATTATTTTTTTAGATATTTAGAATTAATTAGAATATTAAATAATAAAATTCAAAAAATAAATATTATTAATATTTTTAATAATTTATATTTTTTATGTATTAATAAATCAACTAGATTAATTTCTTCATATATATTAAATAAATTATTTAAAATAAATGAATTTTTAGGAGGTAGTGCAGATTTAACTTCTTCAAATTTAACATTTAATAAAAATTTAATATCTATTAAAAGAAATTTTTTTAATGGAAGATATATAAATTTTGGAGTAAGAGAATTTTTAATGAGTTTAATTATTTATGGATTATCAATTAATAATTATGGTTTAAACTTTTGTTCAACTTTTTTAGTATTTTCAAATTATATTATTAGTTCAATAAGAAGTATTAGTATTTCTAAATTAAAAAATATTTTTATATTTACTCATGATTCTTTTTTTGTAGGAGAAGATGGACCATCACATCAACCTATTGAACAAATTTCATTATTAAGAAAAATTCCAAGATTTTATATTTTTAGACCTTTTAATTTTATTGAAGTAATAATATGTTGGATTATATATATAAAATTAAAAAAAAATTCTTGTTGTATTATTTTATCTAGACAAAATTATAAAAATGAAATAATTTATTATTATAATATAAAAAATATTATTAAAGGAGGATATAAAATTATAAATTGTAAAAAAAAAATAGAATTATTAATTATATCTTCTGGATCAGATTTAGAAATTGTTTTTGATTGTTATTTATATTTAAAAAAATATTTTAATATTGAAATTGTTTCAATTTATTGTAATAAATTATTTGATAAACAAAAAAAAAATTATAAAAAATTTTTAAAAAACAAAATTTTAGTGATAGAATCATCTAATGATGATATTTGGAATAAATATAATTTTAATAAAATATTTATATTAAATGTAAAAAAATATGGTAAATCAGGCTCTAATTTAGAATTGAAAAAATTTTTTAATTTTACAAAAAAAATTTTTTTAAAAATTTGTTTATTTTTAATAAAATTATGAAAATTTTATTTATAAATGGCCCAAATTTAAACTTTTTAAAAAAAAGAGAAAAAATATATTCTAATTTATCTTTAAAAAATATTAAAAAAAAAATAAATTTTTATAATAAAAATATTTTTAAAATTAATTTTTTTAATTCTAATTGTGAAGGAAAAATAGTAAATTTTATTCAAAATAATTATAATTATGATTATTTAATTTTTAACCCTGGTGCTTATAGTCATTATTCATTATCAATATTGGATTGTTTAAAAATTTTTAAAGGAATAATTATAGAATTACATATAACAAATTTATATAAAAGAGAATATTTTAGAAAAAAATCTTTAATTTCTTTAAATTCTAATATAATAATTTCAGGTATGGGGGTAGAATGTTATTATAACGCATTAGATTATATAATAAAAAAATGTTTATAAAATTTATTTTTAAAAAAAATAAAAATATATATGATTTTATAAATCATATTTCAAAATTAAAAATTATAAAAATTAATAAAAATAAAAAAATATTAAATTAAAAAATTAAAAAATGTTTTATTACTAATAAAAAAATAAGATTTAAAAAAATAAACTTTTTCAATAATTTGTTTATCAAAAAATATAAAATTAGATTCAAAAATACATTCTTCAATTTCAGAATTTATTTTTAATTTTTTTTTTTTATAAGAAGGTAAACAATGAAAAATTTTTTTTATTTTTAATATATTAAAAATTTTTTTATTAATTTGAAAATTAATTAAATTATTAATTTTTTTTTTAAAATTAGTTTCCCCCATTGAAAACCATACATCATTATAAATAATGATTTTTTTATTTATAAAAATAATTTTTTCAGTTATAATAATTTTTTTTTTACTAAATATTTTTTTTAAAAAAATATAATTCCAAAATTTTTTAGGAGAAAAAATTATTATTGTAAATTTATTTATTTTAACTAAATTTATAATTATTGATTTAAACACATTAGAATTAAAATCACCAAAAAAATAAATATAATAATTATTTAATAAAAAAATATCATTTATAGATTGAAAAGGATGATAACCATTACTTAACATATTTATTATAATAGATCCAGAAAATTTAGCTATTAATTTAACAATAATATCATTATAACTTCTAAAAAATAAATAATCATATAAAATTCCTAATGTT
Organism: Candidatus Carsonella ruddii HC isolate Thao2000; assembly: GCF_000287275.1. Taxonomy (NCBI): domain Bacteria; kingdom Pseudomonadati; phylum Pseudomonadota; class Gammaproteobacteria; order Oceanospirillales; family Halomonadaceae; genus Candidatus Carsonella; species Candidatus Carsonella ruddii. The sequence continues at coordinate 8,321 of NC_018416.1, read as the reverse complement.
TTAGAAAAATCTTTTATATTTTCTTTTTTAAAATTATGTTTATTATTTATTATAGTAAATTTTATATTAAAATAATTAAAAAAATTTATTAAAGTATTTATAGTTCTTAATGATTGTTTTTCGTTAATAATACAAATTTTTTTTTTAATTAATATAAAATTTTTTTTATTTTTTATTTCATTTAATGATAATAATTCATATTTTTTAATATTAAAATCATTAATAATATGTAAATTATAAAAATTCATAATTATCGCAAATAATTTTTAATTCTTTTTTTTTTTGTACAAAAAAAGAATTTTTTAATTTTATTTTATAAAATTTATTTTTTAAATTAAAAAACAAAAAATCAATATTTCCTATAGTAGGAACGTAATTATTCATTATTTGAAACGATTTATTTTTAAAAAAAATTTTTACAATAATTAAATTTTCTAATTTAAAAAAATTATTTTCACTAAAAATATAAATTTTCATATTTTTCCTATCATATAAAAATTTTTTTCATTAATTTTATCATAAACACCATTTATAATATTTTTAAAACAATTTATTGTATCTTTTATTTTTATATATTCTCCTTTTATATTAGTAAATACTTCACCTACAAAAAATGGTTGAGATAAAAATTTTTGTATTTTTCTTGCTCTATTAACAATAATTTTATCATTTTCTGATAATTCATCTATTCCTAATATAGCTATTGTATCTTTTAACTCTTTATATTTTTGTAAATAAAATTTTACTTTATTAGCAATGTAATAATGCTCTTCTCCAACAATATAAGGATCTAATTGTTTAGAATATGATTCTAAAGGATCAATAGCAGGATAAATCCCCAATTCTGCTATTTGTCTAGATAAAACAATTGTAGAATCTAAATGAGAAAAAGTAGTACTTGGAGACGGGTCTGTTAAATCATCAGCAGGTACATAAATTGCTTGAACAGAAGTAATAGTTCCATTATTTGTTGAAGTTATTCTTTCTTGTAATTTACCCATTTCTTCTGCTAATGTTGGTTGATATCCAACAGCAGAAGGAGTTCTACCTAACATTGCTGAAACCTCTGTTCCTGCTAATGTAAATCTATAAATATTATCTATAAATAACAATACATCTTTTCCAGAATTTCTAAACTCTTCTGCTATTGTTAAACCAGTTAAAGCAACTCTTAATCTATTTCCAGAAGGTTCATTCATTTGTCCATATATTAATGAAACTTTATCTAAAACATTAGATTCTTTCATTTCATAATAAAAATCATTTCCTTCTCTAGATCTTTCTCCAACACCAATAAAAACAGAACACCCTTTATGTTCTATAGCAATATTTCTTATTAATTCCATCATATTAACAGTTTTTCCAACTCCAGCACCACCAAATAAACCTATTTTTCCTCCTTTTAAAAAAGGACATAATAAATCTATTACTTTTATTCCAGTTTCTAATATATTATTATTAAATTTTTGTTCTGAAAATTTTGGTGGAATAGAATGTATTGGTTTTTTTTTTAAAGTATTTAAATTGCCTTTATTATCAATAGGTTCTCCTAATACATTTAAAATTCTTCCAAGAGTTATATCTCCTACTGGAGTAAGTATTGGTTTACCAGTATCAATTACTAAAGTATTTCTTTTTATACCATTTGTAGTACCAAAAGCAATTGCTTTAATTAAATTTTTCCCAATTTGTTGTTGAACTTCTAAATAAATATTTAAATTTGGTATATATAACGCATTATATATTTTTGGTATATTATTTTTTTTAAATTCTATTTCTAAAATTGATCCTAAAATTTGTATAATTCTTCCAATCATAAAATACCATTTATTATTTCAAGCATCTCTTGTGTTACTTTAAATTGTCTAATTTTATTTTTTATAATATTCATATTTTTTATAATTTTTAATGAATTATCAGCAGCAGATTTCATTGTAATCATTCTTAATTTTAATTCACAATAATAATTTTTGTTAAATAAATATTTTAAAGTATAATTAATGTAATTATTTAAAATTTTTTCTTTATTTATTTTTTTTTCAAAAAAATTTTTTTTTATATTAATAAATAAATCAGTTTTTATAATTTTAACAATGTTATTTATCAAAATAGAACTAATAAAAAAAACATTTTTATACAATTTTAATAAATTTAAAATTTCTTTTGAAAAAACAATTTCATCTTTTTCATTAAATATAATTTTTTTTTTAATATATATATTTTTTTTATTAAAAAAATCTATTGCTTTTTTACCAATAATAATAATATCTATTTGTTTATTATTTTTTATAAATTTTAATAAAAATTTAATAACTTCATTATTAATACTTCCACAATAACCTTTATTTGTTGTTATCAAAACATAACAAAAAAAATTATTTTTATTAAAATTATAAATTTCTAAAATTATTTTTTTAGTTTCTAAATACAAATTATTTAAAATTAAACATTTTTTATAAAATTTATTCATTTTTGAAAATGAAATCATACTCATAGTATTTGTTAATTTATTAATATTAAATAATATATTTATTTTATATTTAATATCTCTTATATTCATATACTTTTTATAATAAAATTATTAATTATTTCATTAATATAATATTCTATATTATTATTATTTATTGAAATATAATCAGAAATATTAATATTTCTGACATATTGAATAATTTTTTCTTCAAAATATTCAATTTGATTAACTGGAATTTTTATAAAAAAATCATTTTTTATTATTAATAATATAATTAATAATTCTATAATTGAATAATTATTATGAGGTTTTTGTTTCATTAATAAAGTTATTTTTTCACCATTTTGAAGTTGATTTTTAGTTTCAGAATCTAAATCTGAAGAAAATTTTGAAAATGATTCTAATTCTCTATATTGTGCTAACATAATCCTTATATCTCCACTTAATTTTTTTATTATTTTATACTGAGCTGCCCCACCTACTCTTGAAACTGATAATCCTACATTTATTGCTGGTCTAATATTAGAATTAAATAAACTAGTATCTAAAAAAATTTGACCATCAGTAATAGAAATAACATTTGTTGGAATAAAAGAAGTAACATCTCCTTCTAATGTTTCAATTATTGGAAAAGCTGTTAATGTTCCATTTTTTTTGAAAACGTTTTTTTTTTTTAAAAATAAATTATTTACTTTTGATGATCTTTCTAATAATCTTGAATGTAAATAAAAAACATCTCCTGGATAAGCTTCTCTTCCAGGTGGTCTTTTTAATAATAATGATATTTGTCTGTATGACCAAGCATGTTTTGTTAAATCATCATAAATTATTAAACAATCTTTACCTAAATCTCTAAAATATTCCCCAATTGTACATCCTGTATAAGGAGCAATATATTGTTCTGCTGCACTATCTGATGCTGTAGCAGAAACTATAATTGTATATTCTAAACAATTATGTTTTTTTAATTTATTTACTACATTTATTAAAGAAGATATTTTTTGCCCTATACATACATAAATACAAATAACATTTTTATTTTTTTGATTAATTATAATATCTAATGCAATTGTAGTTTTACCTGTTTGCCTATCTCCTATAATTAACTCTCTTTGTCCTTTACCTATAGGTATCATAGCATCTATTGCTTTAATTCCTGTTAACAAAGGTTCATTAACAGATTCTCTATCCATTACACCAGGTGCAATTTTTTCAATTATATCTTTTTTTTTTATTTTTAATTTTTGTTTGATATTTAAACATTCACCTTTAGAATTTAAAATTTTACCTATAAGTTCTTCTCCTACTGGTACTTCAAAAACTTTATTTGTACAAAAACATTTTTGTCCTTGTTTTAAATTTTCAAAATTATTTAACAATACAATATTTACAGAATTTTTATTTAAACTAAAAACAATACCTTTTTCATAATTTTCAAAAATAATCATTTCACCATATTTTGCATTTTTTAAACCTATAATTTCTACAACACCATCATAAACTTTATTAATAAAACCGTAATTATTCATATTTTATTTATAATTATTTTTAATATATAAATTTTTTTTATATTGCAAAATATAATTTTTTTAAACAAAAAAATATTTTTTTTTTTATTTATTTTTTTAAAAAAAATAAATATAAATGTTAAAAAAATAAAAAAAAATCTTTTACTTATTTTATTCATAATTTATAATAAATTCATTATTATAATTTAAAATTTCATTATAAATATTATTAAAACTTTTTATTATTGATAATTTTAAATTAAAAAAAAAATTTTTTATTAAATATTCTTTTTTTAATTTAAATATTATAGAAATTTTATTTAAAATGTTTTTTTTTTCTAATATTATAAAATTTAAAAAATCTTGTTTTTTTTTTAAAAAAAAATTATTTATGTTTTTTATAAAAAAATTATTATTTTTTTTAATTAAAATTTCTTTTTTAATTAAATAATTATTTAATTTATTTTCAATAGTTTGATTAAATTTAATAAAAGATTTATTTTTAAAATTATTAATATTATTATCATTTATAATATTTAAAATTATAGGAAATATATAAAAACTAGAAAAATAAAAAAAAATTATAAAAGATATAAATTCATTAATTAAAGTAAAATCAAAATTCATATTATTTATTAGATAATATAAAAATTATATATAATCCAATTCCAACACTTATCATAGGAACAGCATCTAATAAACCAGTAATTAAAAATGTTCTTGTTAATAATAAATTATCAATTTCTGGTTGTCTAGAGATTGATTCTAATAATTTTCCTCCTAATATACCAAAACCAATTCCAGTTCCTACTGAAGATAACCCCATCATTATTGATGATGCTATAATTAATAAATTATCCATTTTAATGTTTTATAGTTTGTGATAAATATATAATAATCAACGTAATAAAAATAAATGATTGTAAAGGTAAAATTAAGTAATGAAATATTCCCCAAATTAAATTTAATGTAATATTACTAAATAAATTCATATTATTTATTAAATTAAAAATTATATCTGATGAAAATATATTTCCAAATAATCTTAATGATAAAGAAATTGGTTTCATTAAAAATGAAATAAATTCTATAATAAAATTAAAAAATATCATATATTTATTTTTTATTGGATATAAAAAAAAATTTAAAATAAATTTTTTTATTTTTATTTTTTTTATAGCTATATAATTAATAATTATAAAACTTATTATAGATAAACTAAAAGTTATATTTATATCAGAAGTAGGTACAATATTTATTTTTTGATTAAAAATTTTTTCAAAAATACTAATTGGAAATAAATCAAATATATTATAAAATAATATTAAATTAAATATTATAATAGAAAAAAAAAAAATTATTTTTCTATTTTTTTTATCAATTGTTTTTTTTATAAAATTATAAAAAAAAAAATGACAAAAATTAATTTCTTTTTTTATTAAAAAAAAATATAAAAAAAATTTTACTAATAATATTATTATTGTTAATTTAATATTAAATAAATCCAATAAATTATAATTTAAACAAATATTTTTTAATATATCCATAATATTTTGACATTATTATTATATTTTTGTTTATAAAAAAAATATTTTTTTTTTTTAAAAAAAATAAAATATTGTAAGTATTATATATTATATAATTATTAAATTTAATTTTAAAATTACAAGAAGTTCCTAATAAAAATGATAAATTATATAATCTATATATTGAATTATCCATTCTTAAAAATAATCTAAATTTAGACTTAGCAGTAAATATTCTATAAGGTTCTTGAACACCAAATCTAATTAAATCATTAATTAAAACTCCTATATAAGAATTCCATTTTTTAGGTTTCCATAATAATAATTTAATACTTTTTCTAGCAGCATTAACACCTGATACAAAACCTTGAACTGCTGCCTCCTCATATCCAGTTGTTCCGTTTATTTGACCAGAAAAAAAAATATTATTAGAAAATTTTATATTTAAAGATAAATTTAAACATCTAGGATCATAATAATCATATTGAATATTATAAGCATATCTTATAATTAAAGATTTTTCTAAACCATTTATTTTTTTAATAATTTTTTTTTGATTTTTTATTGATAAAGAAGTAGATAAACCATTTAAATATATTTCTTTACTAAAATAACTTTCTGGTTCTAAAAAAATTTGATGATTATTTTTAAATGGAAATTTATAAATTTTATCTTCTATACTAGGACAATATCTAGGTCCTAGTGATGATATTTTTCCTAAATATATAGATGATGATTTTATTTTTTTTTTTATAAATTTATGTAAATTAATATTAGTATAAGTAATAAAACATTTTATATTATTATTAAAATTAAAATTTTTATTAAAAAAATAAGAATAATCACTATATTGAATATTTATTTTTTTATAATTAATAGAATTAATATCTATTCTAGGAGGTGTTCCAGTTTTTAAATTATTAATAAATAATTTTATTTTTTTAAATGATTGAGATAAATTAAAAATTTTTTTATTTAGTTTATTTAAAACAAATACATTTTTTCCGATACATATTTTTGAATTTATAAATGTTCCAGCGCATAAAATTATATTTTTAGTTAAATGAATATTTTTATATTTATCAAATAAAATTATTTTTTTTTTAAATCTTAAAATTTTTTTTATATCGTTTTGTTCTATTATTATATTTTTTTTTAAAAATAATATTTTTAAAATATAATTTTTATATAAAATTCTATCAATTTGATATCTAAGAGAATGAATTGATTCTCCTTTTTTAAAATTTAAAATTTTAGAATGAATTTTAGAATAATCTGAAACTTCTCCAATTATACCACCTAAAATTTCTAATTCTTTTATTAAATGAGATTTTCCAATTCCACCAATTGAAGGATTACATGAAAGAACACCTAAATTTTCTAAATTTGAAGATATAATTTTTACTTTATTACATATTTTTGAAGATGCTATAATTGCTTCAATACCAGAATGTCCAGCACCTATTATAATAATATTGTAAATCATTATTTTCCTACACAAAAATTTCTAAATAAAAAATTAATAGATGTTTCATTTATGTATTCACCTGTTAATTTATATATTTTTTTTTGAAATCTTATTATATTTTCAGAAATAATATCATAACTACAAAAAAAATTTTTATAAAAAATTTTACAATTATCTAATAATAATTGTATATTAGAATAACAAAATTTTGAATTAATTAAAATTTTTTCATTTTCTACAATTTTACTAATAAAACATTTTATTTTATTAATTAAATTATTATTTTTTACACATATAAAAATAATAATAATATTATTTAATTTAAATATACCTTCTTTAATACCAATTATATCACATTTATTAATTAAAATAATAATTTTATTTTGTATTATTTTTTCATATATATTTAAAGGAGCATTAAATAAACTTTTTTTTAAGTTAAATTCGTCAACTATATATAATATTAAACTACTTTTAAAAATTTTATTAATATTTTTTAATATACCTATTTTTTCTATTAAATTTTTAGATTTAATTTTTATTCCTGCTGTATCATTAATATTTATTTTTTTAGAAGAAAAAAAAATTTGTTTATTTATATTATTTTTTGTTGTTCCTGGTATATTTGTAACAATAGAACCATATTGTAAACATAATTTATTAAATAAAGTAGATTTTCCTACATTTCTTCTACCTATTATCATAATTTCAAATTTATTTTTTAAATAATCAATTTTTTCTATTTTAATTTGTAATATATTAATTAATTTTTTTATTTTTTTAAAAAAATTTTTAATAAAAATAAAATCTTTTTTTAAAGAATTTTTATTAAAAATACAAAAACATTCTAAACATATTATAATAATATTAAATTTAAATTTTAAATTTTGTATTATAGAAAGATAAAAATTTTTTTGATCTTCCATTGTTAATTTAAACATATTTGTATAACTATATAAAATTTTATCATTAATAATTTCACATTCAAATAATGTAATTTTCCCACTAGAATATCTTCTTTCTAAAAATTCTCCAGGTTTAGCTGGTCTAACACCTAAAAAAATTAAATCTTTAATTAATTTATTTAATAAACAATAATTTCCATTTAAATGAAATTCTATTAAATCTTCACCTGTAAAAGTATTTGGTGATTTAAAAAAAACTATTAATATTTTTTCTGTATATTTCTCTTTTATACCATATAAATTTGTATATATCATTTTTTGTTTTTTTAATTTTTTTTTTATTAAAGGGAATATTAATTTGTTTACATTTTTTCCTGATAATTTTACTATATTTACCGCACAAATACCATCTGCTGTTACTTTTGCAAAAATAATATCATTCAT